>JBEISB010000079.1:0-9759 GCA_040375635.1 Chitinophagaceae bacterium
AGTACCTGCTGAACGAGAATTTACAGGAATGGAATTGTTTCCATTTGCTCTTACCGTATTTACCGGCTTCGGCGTGCGAGAAGTTTCTGCAATCGGCTCAACTAGAGCGTGATGAAATTAAATTACAATTGCGCAAACTCGATGTGCATCAGATCATTCAAAAAGTTAGTGAGAATGCCAAACTTCAACTCGAAGAAGCCGGTGCTCTGTTAAGTACACATCTGCAGGCCAGCAAAACCGAAATCATGGCTGATGAGGTTCATTTCTCTAATATCATTTTCAACTTGCTCGATAATGCCATTAAGTACAGAAAACAAAATCCTCAAATCACCATCGATACAAGTAATGAGGCTGATCAATTGATGATTCGAGTGATTGATAATGGTATCGGCATGAATAAAGAAACCCAAAACCATATCTTCGAAAAATTCTATCGCGCCCATACAGGTAATTTGCATGATGTAAAAGGCTTTGGCTTAGGACTTACTTATGTCAAAAAGATGATGGATCTGCAAGGCGGAAAAATTAGTGTAGAGAGTGAAGTTGGACAAGGCACTACCTTTACCTTACGCTTTCCGCTGAGCCGATAAATACTGTAATTGACTTTGATGGGCGTCTACGGTTAATGTATAATACCCTCCCATGAGTAAGGCATGATTGCGAGGCTGATGTCCGACAGGAGCATCAAAGGCTACCGGAAACGAAAACTCTTTTATTTTCTCGCAAACCATTTCGTACTCGCTCATTCCAAACGGGATTTCATTATCTTGGGTATCTGTAAATCCTCCTACAACCAAACCGGCAAGTCGATTGAGTTTATCTGCACGCTTCAATTGCCATAACATTCTGTCGATATTGTATTTGTACTCACCAATATCTTCTATGCATAAAATTTTGGATACAGTGTCCGTATCGCTTGGGGTGCCAATCATATCTGATAACATCGCTAAATTTCCTCCACAGAGAATACCGCTGGCTTGTCCTACACGATTCAAGGGATGTGCCTCCCAACACTCAACCCTGCTCTTCCCAAACAAAATATCGTAAATCGATTGCGTCGATTCGTCGTCTCTTTGTTGCTGGCGATACGCCACACCCATATGCGCATGTAAGCTAGCGATACGATACTGATGTTGAACTTGCGCATGCAAACAAGTAATATCACTATAACCCACTAACCACTTTGGTGAAGCGCAAAACGCATCAAACCGGAGGGTGTCGATAATACGCACAACGCCATATCCACCTCGTCCAAAGAAAATGGCTTTAATCAATTCATCATCTAAATAACACTGCAATTCAGCGGCACGAGTAGTATCAGGCGCAGAAAATTTACCGAAGTGTCTGCCAACAGTCTTGCCAACCACTACCTCTAATCCCCAATGGGTAAGGGTTTCTATCATCTCGTTCATCTCATCGCGCACCACGGCGCCGGCCGGACAAGTGATAGCCACCCGATCGCCTTGCTTTAGAAAAGGGGGAATTGTATATTGGAATTCATGCATAGTAGAATCAGATTTTCATATCACGAGCTTCGTGATAATATTCAGTCGCTTTACTCTATTTTTGCCCAAAGATAAGAAACCCCAAATTATGGAACAGGAAAGCAAAACCATGTGGCTCAGCAGAAATCTAGGCTTTATAACCGGCCCAGGAATGATCATTCTCGGCATCAGCGGACTCATGCGGAATAGAAATACCTATCTATCTATTTTTATTTTGTTTTTAGGGGTGGTTCGTTTAGGACTTACCCTATATTCCTATTTCAAAAAGAAGAATGAAACCCAAGAATAAGCATTGAGAGAATGAAAGAATTTAAAAGACATTTAGTAACAGCTGCCCTGCCCTACGCAAACGGCCCTGTTCATATTGGACATCTGGCCGGAAATTTTTTACCTGCCGATATTTATGCCCGTTACCTGCGTGCTACAAAGGCCGATGTGAAATTTATTTGTGGTACCGACGAACATGGAGTGCCTATCACTATCAGGGCCATGAAGGAAGGTGTTACCCCGCAAGATATCGTAGATAAATACTATACCATCATCAGCGAGAGCTTGAAAGAAATGGGGATCTCCTTCGATATCTTTTCACGCACATCGAAACCCATTCATCACGAAACATCGCAAGCTTTTTTTAAAACACTTTACGATAAAGGGCTGTTTGAAGAAAAAGAAAGCGAACAATATTTTGATGAAGAGAAGCAAACCTTTTTAGCCGACCGATATATTACCGGCACTTGTCCGAAATGCGCCAACCCCAATGCATACGGCGATCAATGCGAAAAATGTGGCAGTGCGTTAAGTCCTGAAGAATTAATACATCCGAAAAGTGCTTTAAGCGCTTCCGTGCCTATTAAAAAAGTAACTAAACATTGGTTTTTACCCTTGCAGAATTACGAAGCCTCGCTAAAGCAATGGATATTAGTAGAGCATAAGGAGTGGAAGAATAATGTTTATGGACAATGCAAAAGCTGGCTCGACAATGGATTGAATTCGCGAGCCATGACCCGCGACAGTAATTGGGGTGTAAAGGTACCCTTGCCGAATGCTGAAGGAAAAGTATTGTATGTTTGGTTTGATGCCCCAATCGGATATATCTCGGCAACAAAAGAGCTGACAGCACAGTGGAGCGACTATTGGTGTAAAGAAGATACGAAGCTTGTACACTTTTTAGGCAAAGACAATATCGTATTTCACTGTATTATTTTTCCGGCCATGTTAAAGGCCCATGGCAATTTTGTTTTGCCCGAAAATGTACCTGCCAATGAGTTCTTAAATATCGAAGGTGAAAAAGTGAGTACGAGTCGCAATTGGGCTGTTTGGGTTGATGAGTATGTAAAAGATTTTCCGGACATGCAAGATGCCTTACGATATGTGTTATGCGCGAATGCTCCCGAAAACAAAGACAACGATTTTACGTGGAAGGATTTTCAGGAGAGGGTGAATAATGAATTGGTAGCCATCTTAGGCAATTTTGTGAATCGCAGTTTTGTGCTCATGCATAAATTATGCGGCGGTAAAGTGCCTCCCTTCCATCTCGATCGAAAGGATGCTAGCGATGATGCATTGTTCGAAAAAATAGTAACCACCAAAGCCTTGGTTTCCGACTGTATTGAACATTATAAAACCAGAGAAGGTTTATTTGCGGTGATTGATTTAGCCCGAGAAGGCAATAAATATCTGCAAGAAAAAGAACCCTGGAAAAAAACAGACGATCAGCCATGGGTAGACAATTGCTTGCACATGTGTTTGCAGCTTTGCGCCAATTTAGCCATCTACATGAATCCTTTCCTTCCCTTCACAGCCAGTAAATTATGTCGCATGATGAAGGTGGTAGATCGTATGTTGGATTGGGAAAATGGAGGCAGTTTAAAACTCTTGCAAAAAGGATACCCACTTCAAGCTCCCGAATTGCTCTTTAAGAAAATTGAAGATGAAGAGATCATTCGTCAGGTAGAAAAATTACATCAGCAAGCGAAGCCCCTCAATGCGCCTGTAACTGCGGTAAGTGAAACCAAGACTGAGGTTCCACTAAAACCCGAAATCAGTATCGATGATTTTGATAAGATTGATTTACGCGTTGCCACGATTATAGCCGCTGAAAAAGTGGAGAAGGCCGACAAGTTATTAAAGCTTACCCTTGATTTAGGTTTCGAACAACGAACGGTATTAAGTGGCATTGCCTTGCATTATGCACCCGACGAAATTGTAGGTCGACAGGTAACGGTAATTGCCAATCTCGCTCCCCGCAAAATGAGAGGTATTGAAAGTCATGGTATGATATTAATGGCCGAAGACGAACAGGGTAAACTCATTTTCGTTAACCCCATGCAAGAGGCTATAAAAGGAATTCAGGTTCGGTAATTATGTAATAACCGAGCCGAAGGAAGCGTTTGTCAAACCAAACCTTTCATCCTATAGAAAGTAGGTTAAGAAGGAATATGCAGTATAAGATCTATGATTTTTTTATGAGAAAGTCTACGGGGGCTTACCTTATTCGATAATCATTTTTTTGATAACCTTCTTTTGTTGATTATAGAGTTCTAAAAAGTAAATCCCTTTTGCGATCTTTTGGATTGGGATGGTATTATTTACTAATTCACCTGCCTCTATGGGTTGTCCTACCAAATTGTACATTACATAAGCAAACCCTTTGCTTTCATTTGGATTCGCAAAAGCCACATACACTCTATCTTTAGCCGGATTGGGGTATAGGATAAGTTCAATTTCATCTTCTCTTATCTCTTGAATTGCGGTAGAGATATTGTCGTTTCCATTCGTTAAACTATCAGACACATAATAGACGAATATCGCTGATTCGTTGGCGGGTAAGGCAACTCCCCAAGTAGGAATATTCGTAGTAGGGATTGGATTCCCATGGGCATTATTTAAGGTATCAGCGGTATGTCGGCCCACAGCAATAATCCCTTTACTTGTTTTATACAATCCATATAATTTGGTATTGCTGCCACCAGCTTGTGTTAAGGTATCCCATTGCCCTACTACCAAGGATGAATATTTCGGAATATGAAACTTACTATCATACATCCTTACAAAACTATTCCAACAGCTTTGTCCACCCCAAAAGGGTTTGATCATTTTTTGATAGGCATTTTTCGTCGTGATTGTTCTTCGTCCCACGCCCAAAATACACACGTCACCATTACTCGATATTTTCATATTGTTTTTGGTGATATAGGTTGTGTTTACATCCGGCCAACCGGTATTGGGATTCGGCCATCCATCTAGATTAGGGTCAGGATGAGCAATCCCTAAAGAGCCTGTGCCTTCTGCCAATTCTGCCACATAAGTAGCATGCGTAATGACACCATCTGCCAATTGTAATTTACCCAACCATGACTCATGAATATTGCCGTTAGTACCTGTAAATTGATTTTGAAAACCATAGGCCGTTGGATCTGCTTGTATTGTATTTCCTTCCCAAAAATTTTCAGTATTATTTCCATGCGCTCTGGCAGCAACAACTAATTCATTATGGGCATAGTCTATGGCCAAGGCATCTACATATTGATCAGGAATAGAACCGACCGTATCTCCTGCCGGTGTAATTTCGTGATACAAGCGGCTCCACCATTTTAGGGCTCCGTTACTATCAAAAGCGATCACAGCAGGTTCGAAATCGGGTGTATTGGATGGATTGTAATAACTTTTAAAATTCATCCCAAGGTAAACATGATCGTTTCTCTTATCGATACTAATACAACTAGTTCCCCAAACGGGACAACAAGATTCTGGTGAATATCCATTATATCCCGGAGAAATTGCTGTAGGGTTCATGGGATCACAAGGGGAATCGAACAAAAAATCAGCCGGCCATTTCCCTCTTTTTATCCCGCCATTTCCATCTGCATAGGTAGCTGTAAAATCAGACATTGTCCATGACCGAAGTTCACAACGACCCCATGATTTAAAAACGATACCGCTATAATTCACAGAATCAATGCCTCCATTAGGATTGGCTGAAGCCGGTGTGCCTTTATATTCAGAACCGTTTTTCAACCAATGGGTTCGCCAATTAGAAACTACTTTCCTTTTACCCCAAAAATCTAAACAATACATAGCACTCCAGTCATACCCATGCGCTTCCCCACTAACGTAATACACATTTCCCTGACTATTAACATCCCAAGGATGATAGGTTTTCGCATAAGATTTCGCCCAGACTATTTGAAACCAGGTTAGTGCATTCGGTACTCCGTTAATAAAATTATGATTCAATTTCGCTAGGGTATAGCCTCCATTGTTAGGGTCAGAATCTGAGGTATTACAACTTATGTACAAATCGCCTGTAGCTTTATACGGCAAACTGTTTGTTTTCATAAAACGAATATCCTCCACCACACCTTGAGGAAAGTGAATCACTTGCAATATGTTTTTCATATCGCTCGATAACTGTAATATAAATCCATACCTATTTTTCCCTAGCGCATTAGGAATACTCCCAACATAACTCAATTGGGTTTTGGGTACAGTGCTTGGAATCCAGTTTAAATTATCTGCATATCCACAAACTAAAAAGGTACCATTCGAAATCTCCATCACATCATAAAAGGTTTCTTTACCTGCATTGCCCGCGTAGGTTACCACATTGGTCTGTGCCTGAAGTCTTGCACTGAAAATAAAGAAGAAAAGCAAGAAGAAATTTTTCAAGGTTACGCTTAAATAAGATGTAGGTTTCATCAGGAAAACAATATTCGATAAAACTAAGAATTTAATTACAAATCCTTAGTCCCAAATTGATTGGCGATATTGATTCCATCCATAGCGGCACTAACAATTCCCCCGGCATATCCGGCCCCTTCGGCACAAGGAAATAAATTCAGGATGTCTATATGACGGTATGTTTCGGCATCGCGTGGAATGCGCACAGGTGATGAGGTACGACTTTCGGTAGCTAAAATAATGGCCTCGTTGGTAAAATAACCTTTCATCTTTTTTCCGAACAATCGGAGACCTTCGGCTAAGGAACGATAAACTTGGGGCGGTAATACATCCATTAAATTAGCCGATTGCGTGCCAGGCAGATATGAGTTTGCTGGCAAAGTAGCGCTGACTTTCCCATTCGAAAAATCAACCATTCGCTGGGCTGGGGCTACATATTTTCCACCTCCGGCTGCAAACGCTTTCTGTTCTACAGTCCACTGATAACGGAGCCCGGCCAAGGCATCCGTATCCCCATAATCACCGGCATCTAAGCCAACCACCATACCACTATTGGCAAAAGGATTGTTTCTTTTTGAAGGACTCCAACCATTCACTACCAAGGTGTTTTGTCGGGTTGATGCCGGCGCAATAATCCCTCCCGGACACATACAAAACGAAAATACGCCCTTACCTTGTACCTGTTGTACCAAACTATAACTAGCAGGGGGCAAAAAAGGATCACGGGTATTACAATGATATTGCAACTGATCGATGAGCGCTTGCGGATGTTCAACACGAACGCCTAAGGCAAAAGGCTTACTTTCGATACGAATGTTTTTTTGATGAAGCAATTCATAGATATCATGTGCGGAATGCCCCGTAGCTAGCACCAAATCTGTTACCGGCAATGATAGATTTCCGTTGAGCGTAATGGTCTTTATCTGTCCATGAGAGACTTCTACATCAGTCAGTTTCGTTTCAAAATGCACTTCTCCACCACACTCGATTATTTTCTCGCGCATGGCTTCGATAATATGTGGCAACTTATTGGTGCCGATATGCGGATGTGCTTCATACAATATTTGTTCGCCCGCACCAAAGGCATGAAACCACTCGAGTACTTGTTGCAAATTCCCGCGTTTATTGCTACGGGTATATAGCTTCCCATCACTATAGGTTCCCGCCCCCCCTTCGCCAAAACAATAATTACTCTCTTCATTTAATATGCCTTCGCGATTTAATAAGGCCAAATCACGCCGTCGATCACGAACATTTTTTCCTCGTTCTATCACGATGGGCTTTCTCCCTAATTCAATACATCGTAGCGCACAAAATAACCCGGCCGGCCCCGCTCCAATAATGTTTACGGGTTTGGCATGTTGAACGTTCTGCTCTTGAATGCCGTAATCGGTACGTTGTGGTGGCTGCTCATCAATATATACGAAAACCTTTAGTAAGATTTTGATGGGCGAACGCCGGGCATCTATCGACTGCTTTTGATACACAGGATAGATGATCGTCTTAGGCCCAATCGATAAAAATTTTCTGATGGCTAATTCTACCGAAGCTTTATCGGCGGCTTCTGCGGGGAGCAGACTGAGTTGTACTTCTTTCATCATACGGTCAGGTATTTATCCTAAAAACGTTGAGACAAAGGTATAACTTCATACGCATTCTGTGTACAGAGAATTCAATTGCATCTTAGCCCTTATATTCGTAATCATAATGCTTACTGCTAAAAAATATGCCCCCCTCATTCTTTGCATGGGTTTCATCTTGATCCTCAATACCCCATTCGGAAAATTACCCGCCTTAGGCAAATTACTCGACCCGCATTGGGGATGTTGGCAAAGCGCATCCCCAGAATTTCAACACCGAGAATCTGTTTTTTTTCCATCGATGCAGGATACAGTCTACATACGATTTGATGCCCATCAGGTTCCTCATATTTTTGCACGCACCGAACGAGATGCCCTCTTTGTGCAAGGATATGTGCATGCTCGGTTTCGACTTTGGCAGATGGATATGACCACACGATTCGCCGCTGGTAGAATTAGTGAAGTGGCCGGTAGTAAAGCCCTGCATGCCGATAGAGATATGCGTCGTAAAGGAATGGTTTTTGGGGCACAGCATTCGCTAGAAAATCTTGAACGCGATTCGCTCATCACAAACTTATTGAATGCCTACCGTGATGGCGTAAATACTTATGTTCATTCGCTCGATGAAGCCCATTATCCTTTAGAATATAAGCTTATGAATTTTGCCCCCGAAGCATGGTCGAATCTGAAGACCTGTCTTATGATGAAATTCATGGCCGATAAACTCAGTGGCTACGCAGAAGATTTTGAAATGACGATAGCACGCGATGTTTTTGGGAATGAGTTCGACGGCTTATTTCCCCAACATCTGCAAGAAGAATATCCGGTGATTCCTGATCCGGTGTCTGTTAGTCAATCTTCTATCCCTCCAAGCATCAAGTCATTAACCCATCGGTTCATACAAGGCAATCCATGTGCCCCTACCACGTCTTACTCGCCATCAGAAACGAGTGAAGGGATTGGCAGTAATAATTGGGCCATTGCCGCATCGAAATCAAAAAGTGGAAAACCTATTTTATGTAACGACCCACATCTACCTTTGAATGTTCCGTCTATCTGGTACGAAAATCAACTCATAACCCCTCAGCACAATGTCTACGGCGTTTCGCTACCCGGTGCCCCCTTTGTGGTGATTGGTTTTAACGATAGTATCTCCTGGGGATTTACCAATGGCTATCGCGATGTGAAAGATTATTATGAAGTGCATTACACAAATGCCAGCAAGCAAGCTATTTTGATAGATGGACATCCCTCGACCTTGCAACGCCATATCGATACGATTCGGATCAAAGGTGAGCCTGATTTTTACGACACGATAAATTATTGTGTATATGGCCCCATTCAGTATGATCAGCGATTTCCTCGACAGGGCTTCGAACATCGAGATTTTGCCGTACAGTGGTTAGGGCATCAAGGTACTCGCGAATTGATGAGTTTGCGATTGATGAACCATGCGCATACCTATACCCAATTTGTGGAGGCGTTGTCTGCGTTTCAATGTCCGCATCAAAATATTGCCTTTGCCGCTGCGAATGGAGATATCGCGCTTTGGAGTCAAGGGACGTTTTTTAAGAACGCTGTCGAACAAGGACGATTTCTAGAAGATGGGTCCAAAGCCATCAACCGATGGGGATCCGCAATCGACTATCACGATAATCCACATGAGCTAAATCCGGCTCGTGGTTTTGTAATGAGTGCCAATCAAATAAATACCTCTGCGCATTTTACAACCCCTTACACCGGACTCTTCACTGAGGAGAGAGCCAAACGACTCACACAATTATTGAGTGCGCGTGCTGCTTTTACACCCCAAGATATGATGCAGATGCAACTGGATATTTTTTGGCAAGACGCGTCTGAAATTCTTCCTATCCTATTACAAACCCTACAAAAAGAAACAATAACAGCAACAGAACAAAAATCCCTAGACGCCTTGCAGCATTGGGATTTTGAAGCCCGTGCACTCGCCGCAGAACCCATTATGTATTCGTTAT
>JBEISB010000256.1:0-2101 GCA_040375635.1 Chitinophagaceae bacterium
ATTGGGTTGCTTGGTTTCTACCGGGGTTTCTAGGGTGAAAAAGTTGAAATAAATTATTGAATATAAAGACGTTGGAGTGGATGGTTCAAAATCCTTTTCCTCCGCTGAAATTAAAAGCCCCTGTTTATGGGGCTTTTTTATTGATTTTCAAAAAAATAGCACAGTTTAAAATTCGTATATTCACTTTATCACTATTTTTTCAAATGAGTGGTTTTGTCAATCACATCAAGTAAACCCTTTGTTGGTTTATCGTCAATCAATTGCCAAAACATGATACCCCCTAATTTGTGATTGAGGGCATAGCTTGTCTTTAACACAATTGACTGCTCATTATCGTATGTGGCTAATAATCTTCTTTGTGTGTTAATGGCATAGGGTGCTTGCGCGATATTGTCCCATTTTTGGATAAACCCATTCATAACGGACAAGGAGTCTTGGGCATGTTTCGAAGAAAATCCATGTAAGAAATGACAAGGCTGATATAGGTCTACCGCATTGCCTTTTTCTATTTCAAAGTATCTGCCATAAAAAGCAGCACCGATTACTAATTGCTGTTTGGGAACGCCTGCTTTTATTAACATCGTTACAGCATGGTCTGTTGATTCTGTTTGTTGGGGTGTTGAATATAGCGGAGTATGATGACCACTAATTTTACTATAGCCATGTACTAAATCGTACGACATGATGTTGATAAAGTTGCAATACTTTATTACTTCACGCCATTGTATCGATGAGTCGATATAATGGGTAAATCCACCGGCAGCAAAACTTATTTCAAACCTGTTGCCCATAGTTTGTCGTAGTTCTTTCACTAGTGCGGTAAAATTTTCTCGGTCGGCAAGTGTGTATGCATGCCCCGGAAACCCTTTAATGGCAGGATATTCCCAATCTAAATCGATACCATCGGTTTTAAAGTAAGTAGATATTTGTTTCACAGAACGCGCGAATTCTGTTCTTCCGGTTGCTGTTCCAAAGGCAGCAGAGCATGTTTCACAGCCACCCCATCCACCTAAGGATAGCATCACTTTTACTTTAGGATTTCGGCTTTTTAAGGCAACCATTTTTTTGATTGTAGCGCTATCGGCCGCATTATGGATACGAAACGCATTGCCTTGTAAACCACCAAAACAAAAAATGAGATGGGTGAGTTTTTCTATGGCAAAACTGTCTATGCATTGAGTAGGCCCACAATAGTATCCCACGACTCGAAAGGGAGCCGCACTACTTTCTGCTTGTTGGGCAAAAAGGAAACACAGACTGAGACTAAGTACAGATAGAATTTTTTTGTGTAAAATCATGATGGGGTATTCGATAGGAGTAAGGTACTTGATAATCACGAATCGCTGTTCCCTGTAATCGAGAAGCTAGATTCGATAAAGTGTTGGGTATATTCGTGCTGAGGTTTTTGATACAGGCTTTCGGCGTCTTGTATTTCGATAATCTTTCCGTTTTGCATCACGGCCACCTGATTACTTATATGACGTACCACCTGCAAATCATGAGAGATGAACAAATAACTCAAGGCAAATTCATCCCGAAGGGTAACCAAAAGATTGAGAATTTGGGCTTGTATGCTGATATCTAGCGCCGAAACACTTTCATCGCAAATAATGACTTTGGGCTGCAAGGCTAAGGTTCGGGCTATGCAAATCCGCTGTCGTTGTCCCCCCGAAAATTCATGGGGATAGCGATGATAATGTTCGGGTTGTAACCCCACTTTTTGCAGCAGTTCAATCGCCTTTTCTGTTCGTTGTTTGGTTGTCAATAAACCATGTACTTCCATAGGTTCTCGTATAGCTTCGCCGATAGCAATGCGCGGATTCAATGAACCATAAGGATCTTGAAAAATCATTTGTACTTCGCGCCGGTAGTCTCGTTTCTCGCTGCGGCTCATATCCACCATCGACTTTTGCTGGTAATAAATACAACCCGATTGTATAGGTTGCAAGCCCACTATGGCTTTGCCAAGACTCGTTTTACCGCATCCGCTTTCGCCTAATAATCCTACAGTCTCGCCCTTGTGAATACACAAATCTACCCCTTGTACGGCTTTATGCCACTGTGTGGGTTTACGCAAAATATTTTTAGATTGTGGATACCC
>JBEISB010000065.1:0-10777 GCA_040375635.1 Chitinophagaceae bacterium
GTGTACCTGTAACCACCCATTGGCATGATATTGTATTGAAGCTCGCAGTTTCATAACAAGCTAAGCCGGTTGGTGCAGCAGGCTGTGCACCTGTCACATCCCAAGAACATGTATTGTTATTGAAGCTAGCTGTTTGATAACAAGCTAAACCTGTCGGTGCAGCAGGCTGTGTACCTGTCACATCCCAAGCGCAAGTACTGCTGTTGAAAGTGGCTGTTTGATAACAAGCTAAGCCGGTTGGTGCAGCTGGTGAATTAATTGTCAAATTTAAGGTTTGCGTATTTGTACAATTATTGGCGTTTAAGTTTGTAAAAGTATAAACACCACTTGTCGTATAAGTCTGTCCGTTAGCAGCCCATGTATACGTATTACATGCGGTAGCCGCAGAAGAACTTGACGTACTATTATTAACTGTCAAATTCAAGGTTTGTGTATTCGTACAATTATTGGCATTTAAATTGGTAAAAGTGTAAACACCACTTGTTGTATATGTTTGTCCATTAGCAGCCCATGTATACGAATTACACGCAGTAGCCGAAGAAGAACTTGATGTAGAATTATTGATGACTAAATTTAAAGTAGCCGTGTTGATACAAGGACCAGCACCAATCAAACTTGTGTAGGTATAGGTTCCACCCGTTGTATAGGTTTGACCATTGTTTGCCCATGTATAAGAATCACAGTTAGTTGCATTAGTTGTTGATGTTGTATTCGAACAAGAAGGCACATTCAATAAGAAAGGCGAGGCTCCTGAAGGACTAGGCGTCATTGTCGTAGACAACAAGGAGTTCGCTGCCGAATAAGACGTGGGTGTACCATTTACCAATACGTTGGCAATCGCTTGGCTGTAACCCGTAGCCACCAAAGTTTGTATGGCTTGAACCACCCCTGTACCGAATACCGGAGGATTAAAGGGATTATAGCTACCGCTCCACAAAGACGAATTATTTACTGTAACCGTAAAAGACCCGAGTTTAAACGGAACATTGGGTTGCAGAACAGGTTCAGAACCAGCTGTTATTGAATTAGACGTCAGACGTAAATGGGTGAAATTTACCGTTGGCGTTAACCCTGTTGAAGTTTTTGCCTGAGAAGCCACAGAATAGGCTGGTGCACCTGCAGGATACAACGGATCACGCGAACCAGCAACGTAAGCTAATGTGTTTGTAAATGTCCCACTCGTCCAACCTGTAGTATTCAAACCCCACTGAAAACTTCTTAATTGAAGGGTGTTCGCAGACTGTACATTGGTCAAATAAACATCGAAAGAATAAGTCGTTGTTGATGTTTGCGTCAAATTCTGAAAGGTCATGTTGACGGCCGCTTGCGAAAAAGCCGCTTGCGTCCATAGCATCAGACAGAGTGCCGTCAAGACCCTGCCGAGCATTCGAATTGTTGTTGTTTTCATAATTCTATTTTTTGTTTTTAATGAGTAATGTTAGAATCGTTGGGTGTTTGCAGGCTCGCGGCACTAGTTGTTGTTTTTTTGCCACTGTTAAAGACTGATGCCCTATATCCCTTTTCTTTATTCTATTTTTTAGGTGAAAAATAAATATTGATTCTTAAATAAAATACGTTGTTGTTTCGGGTTTAAAAGGTAGTTCTCTCTCTGTTTCTTAACAATGATTGGTTTTAAGGTGAACAAAAACTGACTTTGTATAATACGAAATGACTGTATGAATAAAAAAAGCCCGTGAAATACAGGCTTTTTTATGATAGAAAATAAACAAGCAGTTGTTGTAGAATAGGCACAACCCGTCAAGCAGGATACACCGACAACAGATTGAACACTAAATTGAGTAGTGGTCGAATTATTCAATGTTTAACATATTTGGAGAGTAAATATAGTGTTAAAATCGATTTTCCAAAAACAAATTTATGAGTTATTTTAGGGTAGAAGAAGGCACTTTTACATTATGTTTAATGCATATATATAAATGACTTTTCTATCATGGTTTCACATATATTAAACTTATTAAATACTTAATATATTACTATTTCCGTCATATTAACATCATGTCAACTCATTCATATTTCATTAATAGTCACAAAGACGAGTGAAATCCATGCAAGAAGACAGAATAGAAAAGTAAAACAAGTTTATCTGTAAATTTCTCGAGACAAAAAAAAGGAGGGACATTACCCCTCCTTTATTCCTGTTATAACTACGAAATCGTAGTCTTATTTTATAAGATGTTACTTTCCGACAACTGAGTCTATGCCTGTTTCAACCTTGGTTGAATCAGCTGGCACAGCAACTGTTGACGTCTCTTCTTGCATATCGCTGCAACAGGCTTTCTCTTCACCACCACATGAGGCTTCATCACATCCAGCTTCCTTGCAAGCTACCATCATAGTTTCAATCTTTGCCTTACGCTCCATTTGAATTTTTTCGTCGAATAAAATCGCCAAAGTAGGTGCAATTACTAACGAAACGATACTCATTAACTTAATCAAGATATTCATTGAAGGTCCAGAAGTATCTTTAAAAGGATCTCCAACGGTATCCCCTGTTACAGAGGCCTTGTGTGGTTCCGATTTTTTATAATAAGTCTCTCCATTAATTTCTACCCCTTTCTCGAACGATTTTTTCGCATTATCCCAGGCACCACCGGCATTGTTCTGAAAAATTCCCATCAATACCCCACTAACCGTAGCACCCGCTAAAAATCCACCCAACACTTCAGGTCCTAAGGTAAACCCAATCAACAAGGGGGCAATAATCGCAATCGCACCCGGCAACATCATTTTACGAATAGAGGCTTGCGTAGAGATAGCCACACACTTGTCATATTCTGGCTTCCCCTTTCCTTCCATAATCCCAGGAATTTCACGAAATTGACGACGAACCTCTTCTACCATGCTCATGGCAGCTTGTCCAACGGCCTTAATCGCCAAGGATGAGAATATAAATGGAATCATAGCCCCAACAAAGAGTCCAGCCAACACATCGGCACGATAAATATCAATGCCATCAATTTTCGCAATTCCCACAAAAGCAGCAAATAAAGCTAAAGCGGTTAAAGCAGCTGAGGCAATAGCAAATCCTTTACCCGTAGCCGCTGTTGTATTTCCAACCGCATCTAAAATATCTGTCTTTTCGCGCACATCGGCAGGCAGTTCACTCATCTCGGCAATCCCCCCGGCATTATCAGCAATCGGACCAAAAGCGTCGATCGCTAATTGCATCGCCGTAGTGGCCATCATTCCTGCAGCAGCAATTGCCACACCATAAAGACCAGCGCATTGGTAAGAACCAAAGATCCCAGCAGCTAAAACTAAAATCGGCAAAAGAGTACTTTCCATACCAACACTTAAACCACCAATAATATTTGTAGCATGACCCGTTGCTGATTGACGAACAATACTCAATACAGGCTTCTTACCCATTGCGGTGTAGTACTCGGTAATGATACTCATTAACGTACCTACTACCAATCCTACCATAATAGCCCCAAAAACGCCCATCTTCGTAAATTCATGACCACGAAGCAACATGGTATCAGGCAATAGATAGTTCACCAAGAAGAATGAAGAGATGGCTGTCAACACAATAGACCCCCAGTTACCCATATTTAGGGCATTCTGCACTTTACTAACGCTCAGTCCGGTTTTTTCGCTGATTCGTACAAATAGAGTTCCGATGATAGAGAAGATGATACCCGTTCCTGCAATTAACATAGGTAATAAGATAGGTGCTAATCCATCAAAAGCATCAATGCTCTTGGTTTCGCGACCTAATACCATAGTAGCTAATACAGTAGCCACGTAAGATCCAAACAAATCAGCTCCCATTCCAGCCACATCGCCCACATTGTCACCAACATTATCAGCAATCGTTGCCGGATTACGAGGATCATCTTCAGGAATTCCTGCCTCAACCTTACCTACTAAATCAGCGCCAACGTCAGCAGCCTTCGTATAAATACCACCTCCGACGCGGGCAAACAAGGCAATACTCTCAGCGCCTAATGAAAATCCTGTTAAGATTTCAATGGTTCGCTCCATATCTACCGAATCAACAGCAGCATGTGGCGCGAAAATCATTTTTAATATAATAAATAATGAACCTAAACCCAAAACCGCTAAACCGGCAACCCCCATGCCCATTACAGAACCTCCTGTAAAGGATACTTTCAGGGCTTTTGATAAACTCGTACGAGCCGCCTCGGCAGTGCGAACATTAGACTTGGTAGCAATACGCATACCGATAAACCCGGCTAAAGCACTAAAAAAGGCTCCGGCTACAAAGGCTAAGGCGATACTCCAATGAGAATTGGCATTACTCATCCCCATTATACCCAACAGAATAGCAGCAATCACAACAAAATACCCCAGTACTTTGTATTCTGCTTTCAAAAAGGCCATAGCCCCTTCGGAGATATAAGCGGCGATTTCTCTCATCCTGTCGTTTCCTGTCGGTTGTTTGGTCACCCAAGCACTTTGGATAAACGTGTATAACAAGGCAATGACGCCAAACACAGGAACTAAGTAAAATAGATAATTCATATATGCGTATTTTTTAAGAGCGCAAAAGTAGGGAAACCGTTTTTAAAAAAGAAATATTCTAAAACCCGAATACGCTCAGTGCAATTTTGTTGGAAATGATTGAATTACATAAGACCCTGTACCGAACATCACACGACTTCAGCTTCGAACTTCATTGAAATTGAATATCTTGCGGCAAAATTATATGGAATGATTCAGCGCAAACAAAGTATCTGGTTATTATTAGCGGCCGTAGTTTGTATGTTAACCCTCTGGCTACCTTATGGCGTTCATACCGAAATTGCAACTGACACACAAACCATTACCGAAACTTCTCTCACGGCCAAAAACAACCCATTTCTCCTGATTCTCTCTGTCTTTGCCGCTGCCGTGTCTTTATTTTCGATATTTCAATATAGCCAGCGCCCCAAGCAAATTCGATATGCGCTGTTTGCCTTACTCCTTAATTTACTCATGCTCGGCGACCAATGTTATGAAGCTACACGAACAGGAATAGGGAATCAATTCGCCCTAGGATTTATTGGACAATCCATCTATATCGGTATTCTCATCCCTATTGTCAGCGCCACCCTTTTGTTATTTGCCATTGCAGGAATTCGTTCTGACGAACGACTAGTGAAGGACAGCGATCGTCTTCGCTAAAAATTTTTTGTACCGAATTTGAATTTACTGACGAATAAAACGAATTTTGCTCCTATGCCACAACACAAACTCTTACTTGCCAACGATAAGGTTGAAGGAATCCGATATTTTGATGCTTACCGAAAACATGGCGGTTATACCTCTGTAGAAAAAGCCCTCTCTCAATTTACGCCTGATGAGGTTACCGAAGAGGTTAAAAAGAGTGGACTGCGCGGACGAGGCGGTGCGGGCTTCCCAACCGGCATGAAATGGAGCTTTTTGGCGAAGCCAGAAGGGGTTCCTCGTTATTTAGTGTGCAATGCCGACGAAAGTGAACCTGGAACTTTCAAGGATCGCTATCTCATGGAGTTTATTCCGCATCTGCTGATAGAAGGAATGATTTGTGCCTCGTATGCTTTAGGGGCAAACACATCTTATATATACATACGAGGCGAATATGCTTGGATTGTTGACATTCTTGAGCAAGCAATCGCCGAAGCCCGCCATCAAGGATTTTTAGGAAAAAATATTTTGGGCAAAGGATACGATCTTGAAATCTATGTGCAACGTGGCGCAGGTGCTTATATCTGTGGCGAGGAAACAGCCCTGATTGAATCCCTCGAAGGAAAACGCGGTAACCCCAGAATCAAGCCTCCATTCCCAGCGGTAAAGGGATTGTGGGGATGCCCAACGGTTGTCAATAACGTAGAAACATTGGCCGCCGTAGTGCCTATACTCAACATGAGCGGCGAAGAGTACGCAAAAATGGGTGTGGGACGGAGCACGGGTACCAAACTGATTTCAGCGTGTGGTAATATTAATAAACCGGGCGTTTATGAGATTGACATGACCTGCTCGGTAGAAGAATTTATTTTTAGTGATGAATTTTGTGGAGGTATTCCGAAAGGGAAACGCATCAAAGCTTGTATCCCAGGCGGCTCATCTGTGCCTATTTTACCCGCCAACTTATTGTTACAAACATCAAAAGGAGAAACGCGCTACATGAACTACGAATCGCTTTCTGATGGAGGATTCGAATCGGGCACTATGATGGGAAGTGGCGGATTTATTGTCTTTGACGAAGATCAGTGTATTGTTCGTCATACGATGTCTTTAGCTCGCTTTTACAATCACGAAAGTTGCGGACAATGTTCTCCATGTCGTGAAGGAACGGGTTGGATGTATAAAATCTTAAAGAACATCGAAAGTGGGAATGGCAAGATGAGTGATATTGACTTATTGTGGGACATTCAACGTCGCATAGAAGGAAACACGATTTGTCCTTTAGGGGATGCCGCTGCTTGGCCTGTTGCTGCTGCTATCCGACATTTCAGAGATGAATTTGAGTGGCATGTAACTCATCCCGAAGAAAGTCAAACGCGCAATTTCGGATTGGCTCACTATGCCGACCCTTTACTGTTACCTGCTTAATCTCCTGTCGCTCATCAATTCACGAACAAGCCCGAAATACCCATCAGATAGGATGCCTGTTCATGATACTTTCGGTGAGTGCTTGCTGTGCTTCCCTTTCTTGACGCTGCCTACATTTTAATCTTTTATTATACGCGGGAACCATTATTTTTGTCACCGTGAATTTTTTATATCCCTTATTTACTCTTGCCGGACTGGCGATAGCCATACCCATACTTATCCATCTGTTTAATTTTAGGCGATATAAGCGGGTGTTCTTTCCAGATATACGCTTCCTGAAAGAGCTGCAAGAACAAACGCGCAAACATTCGCAATTAAAGAATCTATTGATATTAGCTTGTCGGATTTTGGCAATTTTGGCTTTGGTACTGGCATTTGCACAGCCTTACTTTTCGGCCGATAAGGACAAAATGGATCAAGGCCCCAAAGCCGTGAGTATCTATATCGATAACTCCTTTAGTATGGGCATTGAGAATAAAGCCATCTCCTTACTCGATAAGGCTCGCACCAAGGCTAGAGAGATACTTGAAACCTTAGGCGCAAATGATAAAGTTCAAATCCTCACCAACGATTTTGCGTACAACGAAAATCGTTTTTTAAGTCGTGAAGATGCGCTTCGTCAACTCGGCAGCATACGCCTGAGCCCCCGTAATCGCAATGCCCAGACGGTATTAGAAAAACAAAAACAACTATTGCAAACCGAACCCGGCATGCGTAAGCAAATCGTTTATATATCGGATTTTCAACAAAGTTCATTTTCTGAAAATTTAGAAGCAAAAGACTCCATCAAAAAATATTTTGTCCCCGTACGGGCCGAAGCCATCAACAATATTTCTCTGGATACCGTTTCCTTTGAAACGCCGTCTATTTTACTCAATCAACCTAATCCTCTCAGTGTAGCATTAAAAAATAATAGTACCGAAGAAGCCAATACTTCTGTCTCGGTTATGGTGAATAATCAACTCAAGAGCGTTACCAACGTTAGCCTCAAAGCCGGAGAAAACAAAACACAATCCATTTCTTTTTCAACGGCTACGGCAGGCAATCAATTAATTAAAGTATTTATTACGGATTACCCCGTTAGTTTCGATGATACCTTTTATGTGGCAGGAAAAGCCAATTCAAATTATGCGGTATTAGTAATCAATCAAAGCAATGCCAATGCCTATCTAAGTTCGGTTTTTAAACCGGGTGTGCAATTTCGCTTAGACAATACCAATGTAAATGCCGTAAAAACTGATTTGCTAAAAAATTATTCCTTGATCATCTTAAACGGTATTTCTCAATTACCCGAAGGATTGTCAACCGCCTTACAGGCGCATGTAAATGATGGAGGTAGCATACTCACTTTTGCCCCACCACAAGCCGAGTCGGGCAATATCAATTCATTTTTAAGTCAAACTGCCGGATGTACTTTCGAACAATTCGATACAAGCCGCACCCTTGTGAGTGATTATAACAAAGCCCATACCTTGTTTCGAGATTTATTTACTCGAACACCAGAAAACATAGAGTTGCCGGTTGCCTACAAACACTATAGTTTATCGCATACATCATTGAGCAACGAACAAAAATTATTTTCATTTGCCAATAGCGATGCCTTCTTGAGTGCCTTTAGCGTAGGTAATGGAAGTCTATATGTTTGCACATCTCCTGCGGAAGCGAACGCTAGTAATTTCCCGAAGTCGTATTGGTTTTTACCGCTCATTTACAAGATGGCTTATATGAACGCAGCCAATCCGCTGTATGCATTAAGTATCGGTCGCAATGCAGGAATCTCGATTCAAAATACGCGAATTGGCGATAAGACCGTGTATCATATCAGCAATGGACAAATGGATGCCATCCCCGAACAAAGAGCGGCAGGCAATCAAATGCAACTCAATGTAAATAGCGCCATTCAGCAAGCCGGTTTATATCATGTGTATTTACCCGAAAGCACGGACAGTACTTTTGTTGGGATTAACTACGACAGAAACGAATCGGCATTTACCTATTGGGATATCAAAACCTTACAACAGAATACACGCCTAAAAAATGCAGAATGGATTGGTGATCATTTTAATGCAGCCGGCACCATTACCGAATGGCAGCATGGCATGCCCTTGTGGAAAGTTTGTATTACATTAGCCCTGCTGTTTTTATTGTGTGAGATTCTCCTGATTCGTTTTTTTAAATAAGTCCTGCGGCACTAAACTCTGTATATGAAACAACTCTTAGTCAAAAAAGCTACTTTCATTTGTCCGGGTGAGAAATTCCATCTTAAAAAAAAGGACCTTCTCATTACCGATGGACGAATTGAAGAAATCGGTGACAATATAGAACGCCCGAAGAAGGCTCATCTGATTGATCAAAAACATACTTATGTGAGTGCGGGCTGGGTAGAATTGTTTTCAGATTTTTGTGACCCTGGCCATGAGTATAAAGAAGATTTAGCGAGTGGCTCTGCAGCAGCTGCTGCGGGTGGATTTACAGATGTATGTTTGATTCCGAATACCTTACCTATAACACAACACAAAGCGGGTGTAGATTATATACGAAGTAAAAGCAAATTGGTTACCCTTCATCCGATGGGCGCTGTTTCGAACCAACTCCAAGGAAAAGATTTAGCTGAGATGTATGACATGAAACTTGCCGGAGCTATTGCATTTACGGATGGACTGCAATCCGTTCAATCCTCAGGTCTCTTACTCAAAGCCTTGCAATATATAAAGTCGTTTGATGGCGTGATTATTGAAATCCCCGAGGATATATCGCTTGCTAAACAAGGACTGATGCACGAAGGAGAAGTATCTACCCGTCTCGGCATGCAAGGCAAACCCGCTATCGCTGAGTCTATATGTATTCAACGCGACCTTCAACTCCTGCAGTATACTGATTCGAAAATTCATTTTAGTGGTATTAGTACCAAAGCCGGTGTAGACTTGATCAGACAGGCAAAAAAACAAAAGCTAAAAGTGAGTTGCTCGGTAACCCCTTATCATTTATTGTATACCGACAAGCAAGTTGAGACGTACAACGCTATTTATAAAATGAATCCCCCGCTGCGCAGCGAAATCGACAGACAAGCGCTCATCAAAGGCGTTGAAGATGGGACTATAGATTGTATCGCGACGCATCATTTTCCGCAAGATTGGGATGCAAAACACGTAGAGTTTGAATATGCCAAAGCAGGCATGATAGGACTACAAACAACCTTGCCGCTGCTCTTACAAGTGAGCGAAAAAATTTCGATAGACCGCTGGGTGAATATGCTAACAGATGCACCGCGTCACATTCTCTCCTTACCCAAACCTAATATCGCAGCAGGAGAAATAGCTTGTCTTACCATCTTCTCTACCGAAAAAACCTGGACCTATAACACCGAGTCTAACCTGAGTCGATCGACCAATTCGCCGGTATTTGACACCTCACTCAAAGGAAAAGTCCTTGCCATTGTCAATCAGCAGCAGATTGCTATTTATGAATAAAAAAATCTCCACGCGCAGCGGGCTCATCACGGGCATCTTCATCTTGGCCTATCTTACTTTACTCACTCGTTATGCGGGTGCTGCCGCCGAAAAATACAGTTTATGGCAATTCGGTTTTCTCTCGATCGGATTGCTTGTCTCCTATTTTTTTCTATACCACTATTATGCAGGTATTCGTTTTTCAGAAGCCTTTGTGCATGGCATCAAAACATTGGCAACGACTTTGGTAATCCTCATCGTTGGGAATAGTCTTTTATTTCTGACCCTTCAACCAGCGCCCATCGTGTTTAGCAACATTACCTATATCGTAATGAAAACCATCTTTTCGTATAGTGTAAGCGGTGTTTTATCGGCATTATTTTGGTCGTTTATTTTTAATACATTTACAAAAAAATAAGTCTTGCAATTATCTGTTATCATCCCCTTCCTGAATGAAGAAGAATCGTTACCCGAGCTTATTGCTTGGATAGAAAAGGTAATGCAACAGCATAGCTATCAGTATGAAGTAATCATGATAGATGATGGCAGTACCGACGACAGTTGGTTGCGTGTTTGCGAACTCCGAGCCCAGAATGATCGCATCAAAGGCATACGCTTTCAACGAAATTATGGCAAGTCTGCCGCTTTAAATGAAGGTTTTAAGGCAGCCCAAGGAGACTACGTCATTACCATGGATGCGGATTTACAAGATTCACCCGATGAAATCCCTGAACTCTATAAACTAATCATAGAAACCAAAAGCGACA
>JBEISB010000266.1:0-1789 GCA_040375635.1 Chitinophagaceae bacterium
AAAAATTATACTGTGGTTGTAGACAATTTTCAAATTGGGCATATAAATGGTTACACACGCTATCATCGCTATCTACAAACTGAATCCATTTTCCGCGCGCTTGAACGAGTCCGGCATTGCGGGCTTGGGCACTACCTCCATTCTTAGACAGGCAAATGAGTCTTACTTCTGGATACGATAATTGAGATACAATCTCCCTCGAGTTATCGGTACTGACGTCATCTATCACGATAATTTCTAGTTTGAGTCCGTGTTTTTGTTGTTGCAGTAAAGAGGCTAAGGTATTTTCAATATACTTGGCGGCATTATACATAGGTATGATAACCGATACATCTACCGGGTATAAAGTTTGGCTTTGTATATTTGATGTGGAGGGCATAATCGTGTTTGCTGTTGGCAAGCGAAAATAATAAACTGCTTGGTGGTTTAAAAGTAAAAGTAGAAACGCAAAAAATCTGAATGGCAGAAATTATTTATAGCATGGGGAGAGAATTACTGATTAGCTTTATAGTTCCTCTATATAATGCGGAAGCCGTATTGCAACGGTGCATAGATAGTATACTCGGTCAAACGATTCAGAATTTTGAAATCATAGTGATAGATGATGGGTCAACAGATAACTCGCCAAATATACTGCGGGATTACGCACAACAATATCCGCACTGCATTCAGGTTATTCGGGCTAGTAATAGCGGGCCAGGACAAAGCCGAAATAAAGGGATTGCCTTGGCGAAAGGTCAATATATCGCCTTTGTGGATAGTGATGATAGCATAGCGCCGCATTATACACAGGTGGTGGCTAATAAACTGAAACAATATCATCCGGATATATTGATCATCGGATATAATCGTATGTATGAGAGAAAGCCCGGTTTTTTAGAACAACATTATGTGTTTAGTCGTTGGCAGTTATTCGACAAACCTTTAAGTATTAATTCGCATCCCGAAATGATTGGCAAACTAGAAGGAGCCCCTTGGTTAAAAATCATTAGCAGAGAACTTATACAGTCGAATCATGCTTTATTATTCTCGGCAGGACATATGGGTGAAGATTTGGAAGTGAGCTTAAAATGTTATTTGAAGGCAAAGTCGATAGTGGTTTGTGAAGATAAATTGTACAATTATAAAATCAGACAGAGCTCACTCAATTTCAGATCTACTTACATCAATGAATTTCTTTCGGTTATCGATTCGGTATGTGATGCCTATCATAAAGCAGGTATGTTTGATAAGGTGTATCCTGAATTAGAATATTTGTTTAGCAAACACTTGTTGATTTCGAATATGATGCGCCTCCGGCAATCGGATACCACAAAGAAATATGAGCAGTTTCAGAAACTAAAAAATCGATTACAATCTTATTTTCCTCGCTACCATAAAAATCGGTATCTGTGCGAGGAGCCGATATATGTAAGGATGGCAATGGTCTTATCCTATTACATGCCGAGTATATTCCGATTTATTTTATAATCGCTGTTGTGTAATGATTACGGAAATTCTTTGGTGTCGCGAGGTTTTCTAATTTGCGTATTGTAATGGTAATCTTCAAATCGAGACCGAACAACATTTTCTAATAAGATACCAAAGAAAATAAAATTCAAACTAGCTAACAATAAGAATGACATGCCTGTACTCATGCCATGTCCCTCCATGATAAAAGGTAGCCCCCAAACTAAACTCAGTATAAATAGCGAAAGGGCTATATACAGAAAGAAACGAAACGGAAAAAAATTAATGATGATATTAGCCACCTCTACTAATGTGTAGATGGCTGTTTTATCGTTGATTG
>JBEISB010000093.1:0-8745 GCA_040375635.1 Chitinophagaceae bacterium
GGTATGACAGTAGATTTAATCACAAAAGTCGACGAATCTTTAATTGGTGGATTTACCGTAGAGAGCAACAATCGTTTGTTTGATGCCAGCATACAGCGCGACCTAAAAGATATTAAAAAACAATTCCTGCAGAACCTCTATATAGCGGACCTGCACTAAATTATTAACAAGAAACGTAACCATAAAAATCAAGTAACATGGTAAGTATAAAACCCGATGAGATCTCAGCGATCCTTCGTCAACAATTAGGTAATTTTAATTCTAGTGCCGAACTCGAAGAAGTGGGTACCGTATTATCTGTAGGTGACGGTATTGCCCGTATTTATGGATTGAACGGTGTACGTTCGGGAGAGCTCGTTGAGTTCGAAACAGGCGTACGTGCTATTGCCCTAAATCTCGAAGAAGATAACGTGGGTGTGGTAATGATGGGTGAGAGCAAAGGAATTAAAGAAGGAAATAAAGTACGTCGTACAGGCCGTATCGCTTCTATCAAAGTAGGAGAGGGCATGGTAGGTCGTGTGATTAATACCTTGGGCGAACCTATTGATGGCAAAGGACCTTTGAAAGGTGAACTTTATGAAATGCCTATCGAAAGAAAAGCACCCGGTGTTATCTTCCGTGAGCCGGTTAAGGAACCACTACAAACAGGGATTAAAGCCATCGATGCGATGATTCCTGTAGGTCGTGGACAACGTGAGTTGGTGATTGGTGACCGTCAAACGGGTAAGTCAGCGATTTGTATCGACACGATTATCAATCAAAAAGAATTCTATAAAGCAGGTAACCCTGTTTATTGTATCTATGTAGCTATTGGACAAAAAGCGTCTACGATTGCGCAGGTAATGAAAACCTTGCAAGATAATGGGGCTATGGATTATACCATTATTGTGGCTGCCTCTGCTGCCGATCCGGCTCCATTGCAGTTCTATGCTCCCTTTGCCGGGGCCGCTATTGGAGAGTTTTTCCGTGATACAGGTCGCCCTGCTTTGATTGTATATGATGATTTAAGTAAACAAGCGGTGGCTTATCGTGAGGTATCGTTATTGTTACGTCGCCCACCAGGACGTGAGGCTTATCCTGGAGACGTTTTCTATCTGCATAGTCGTTTATTAGAGCGCGCCGCTAAGGTGATTGCTAAAGATGAAATTGCGAAGAAGATGAACGATTTGCCAGATTCTATCAAGCATTTGGTAAAAGGAGGAGGTTCATTAACGGCCCTACCTATTATCGAAACCCAAGCGGGTGACGTATCTGCCTATATCCCAACCAATGTGATCTCGATTACAGACGGTCAGATATTCCTCGAATCAAATCTCTTTAATGCGGGTATTCGTCCTGCCATTAACGTGGGGATCTCGGTAAGTCGTGTAGGAGGTAGTGCGCAAATCAAATCGATGAAAAAGGTAGCAGGTACCTTGAAATTAGATCAGGCTTTGTACCGCGAAATGGAAGCATTCTCGAAATTCGGGGGAGATCTTGATGCCGCTACAAAATCAGTATTGGATAAAGGAGCTCGTAACGTAGAAATTTTGAAGCAAGGACAGTTCCAACCTTATTCGGTAGAAAAGCAAGTGGCGATTGTGTACTTAGGTACCAATGGTTTATTGAATGCAGTACCGGTGAAAAACATTCGTCAATTCGAAGAGGCATTCCTCATGGAGATGGAGACGAAATTACCGGAGGTTTTACAGGAACTCAAAAAAGGAAACTTGCAAGACGAAGATATTAAGAAGTTGGTGGCAGTAGCGCAAGCCTTGATACCTCAGTTTTCGAAATAAGTTTTTTAGGTGAATATAGAAAAGTCCTGTGCGCATGTGCAGGGCTTTTTTTATGTCCTGCACCGATCTCATGCGTATGCTTTGCTAACAAACAAATGACAGTCGCAAGAGAATAAATCTGTACTTTAGCCGTATGCTACGTATCGTTTCTTTTTATTTGTTTGTAGGCACCTGTTTGTCGTTACAAGCCACAGCCAGCCATTTTACGATTAAGGGTAAGGTTACTGATGTTGATTCAGGATTTGTATTCATCCGTAATCTAACCAAACCGGTTCCGGATACCGTTCAGATTCGGAAAGGTCAATTTATGTATACAGCTTCTATTGATGAGCCTACACCTCATGTGATCACGGATGAAAAAAATCGATATCAATTATTTTTTGCGGATCCAGGTGATAAAATCGAAATCACCCTGAAGCGAAATGAGATGCAGGTGCTATCGCTACTGGGTTCGGCAGCGCAAGATATTTTTATGAAGCTATTGGTAAAGCAAGATCCATGGCAACGCATGCGCGAGCAATTGCAGCAAGCTATGAATGTACCGAATGCCAATCGTGATAGTTTACAAGCCCTGCTTTTTCAAATCTCGAATCAAACGAATGCGAACTTCTACCAATTCTTATCGGAGAACGGACAAACTGAAGTAGCAGCGTTTTTAGTGTATAGCTCGATTAGTAATGAGCGGGGTTTAGATGCGAGAGTGGCAGACAGTATGTATACCAAACTGAGTGGAAAGGCCTTAAGTAGTTTTTATGGTAAGGAAGCTAAGAAAGCAACCGATAAATTACGTGCGGTGACGGTTGGTTATATAGCTCCAGATTTTACCCTACCCGATTCTTCCGGCACAAAAAAATATACCTTATCGAAATTAAGGGGCAAGTATTTATTGGTTGATTTTTGGGCCAGTTGGTGCGGACCTTGTAAAGGCGAAATCCCGTATATGAAAGAGGCATACAAAAATTTTCATGATAAGGGCTTCGAAATTATGTCGGTTTCGCTCGATGATAAACGCGAAAATTGGTTGAATGCACTACGTCAATTTCAAATGCCTTGGATACAGGTTTCAGATTGTAAAGGATTTCGGAGTACGGTGAATGATTTATATCCCATCCCTTCGATTCCGAAAACAATATTACTCGACAAAGAAGGAAAAATTATTGCAACCGATTTACGGGGTACAGCACTCGATAAAAAACTCGAGGAGCTTTTTCATCAAGAATAAGGGTTACAGCGACACAAAAAATTTGTATTCTTTGTCGCCTCGTTTTATAGTAAGTGGCACCTCGCGACCTTTCTCTAATTTATTCATGGCCTTAATATAGTCATCAAGATCAAAAATGGTAAACTCAGCGATTTGAGTAACGATATCCTCAGGCAAAATACCCGCATTAGCTGCCTTTTTTTGACCTAGGCAGACAGCTACTTTTAATCCTTCGTCTTCATAACTAAAATCCGGAATCAGACCGATATCATTTTTTAAGTGCTCAATCCGCTCAAACGGATTGGTGGTGAGTTGAAAACTAGGTCGAGGCATTTTATCTAGTTCTCCAATTAATTTAGAAAGATATTGGGTAAGCTCTAGTTGACCCCCAAAGTTAATTTTACTAATTTCATCTTCGGGTTTGCCATAATCGCTACAATATCCGGTACTGAAACTGAGCAAGGGAATATTTTTATGATAGAAAAGCGAATAAGCCCCAAAGCCTAATCCCGAACTATCTACTTGTAATGAAAAGCGCATGTCTTTACTCAGTAATGTTGGCCATGTAGCAGAGGTACCAACGCCAGAGACAAACAAAGACCTGCTTTTATCGAGTCGGCCTAGCATGTTGAGATCTAACACACAAGCATACTGTTTTAGATTTTCATTTTCTTTTTGTAAAAAAGATTGTGCGCCCTGATGTTGTATTTCGCTACCTGAAAAAGCAACGAATACGTAATTGTAGTTTTTATATTCTGCACTCTTTATCATTTCGGCTACACTGAGCAAGGAGGCTACAGCACTGGCGTTATGATTGGCACCCGTAAAACCAGGACCTAGATGGTCGTAGTCGCAAGTAATCAGTATCGAGTAAGGGGCTTGATTGTCGAGCCAGCCCACAATATTTTTTCCGGAAACAATGGCATCTTCATAACCCAGACGAGCTTCTATATCAATCCAATCTTTTCGGATAAAAGGCTTCATGCTTTGTTCGAAGGCCTTATGATTAATCACCACAACAGGAATAGGCAGGGGTTCAAACTTTGCGTTTATATTCGGCAATAGGTCTAAGCTTGGTGCCACATCATTGAAAAAGATGACAGCAGTAGCGCCGAGATTTGTACATTCTTTGGCTTTTTCGTACATCAGCTTTTGTGCATTATTGTTGATGGCCGTATACAATTGCCTCATCGATAGTAACCAAATGTTTCCAGCCTCATCAACGCCTGGTAAGGCCGAACCTTTTATCGGATTTATATTGCCATAAGGTAAAGGAATCACATCACTCCCAATGCTTAGTGGCGTATCGTATACCCGAAAGAAGGCTCTGGCATCCACTTTTTTTCCCTGCTTAAACGAAAATGGCCACGAAAATCCTGCGGCATGGTAGGGAAGCAGTCCTATTTCTTTATATCGACTTTCGAGGTAATTGCTAGCGAGCTGTTCGCCTACGCTACCGGTCATACGGCCTTGTAATTTTTCTGAAGCCAGGTATTCGAGATCTGCTTTTAATTTACTGTAAGCAGGTGTTTCGGATTTGGCAGAATTCTTTTGTGCCGATGTCATGATCGGATACAGAAACAGCAAGCCTAGCAGGCTAAATAGAATATTCGAAATGGGGTAAAATCTCACGGGTCACAAATATAAAAGTGAGGGGGTAGTAATTGCGTAAAATGAGGGAATAAATACCGGGATGTTCTATTTTTGTCGAAATATTAAGAAAAATGCAGAATACCCCCTTTACAGAAATTCATTTATCGCTGGGTGCAAAAATGGCTGAATTTGCAGGATATAATATGCCGATATCGTATACCGGTATCAACGACGAGCATGCAGCGGTGCGAAACAGCATGGGGGTTTTTGATGTGAGCCACATGGGCGAATTTATTCTGAAAGGAGAGGGGGCTTTGGATTTGATTCAGCGAGTAACTAGCAATGACGCTGCCAAGCTAAGTGATGGAAAAGCACAATACTCTTGTTTACCTAATCAAGAGGGAGGCATTGTAGATGATTTGTTGGTGTACTGCATCGAAGAAAATAAGGTATATATGCTTGTTGTGAATGCATCGAATATCGAGAAAGATTGGAACTGGATCATGAAGCATAATACGGCGAATGTTGAAATGCATAATATTTCGAATAAAACGGCTTTATTGGCTGTTCAGGGACCGAATGCAGTTAAGGCCATGCAGAAGCTAACCGATATGGACCTCATTAACCTACAGTATTATACTTTTTGTAAAGGAAAATTTGCTGGTCTTGAGAACGTCTTGGTTAGTGCTACAGGATATACAGGTGCTGGAGGTGTTGAGATTTATTTTGAAGGAACGCCACAAGAATGTGCATCGGTTTGGCAACAAATTATGGATGCCGGAGCCGAATATCATGTAAAGCCTTGTGGACTGGGATGCAGAGATACCTTGAGATTAGAAATGGGCTTTTGTTTGTACGGAAATGATATCGATGATACAACCAATCCGATAGAGGCTGGTTTAGGTTGGATAACGAAATTTACTAAAGACTTTACCAATCGCGCCGCTATCGAAAAAAGTAAGACCGATGGCGTAAGCCGAAAATTAATCGGTTTCGAAATGATAGATAAAGGAATTCCTCGTCATGATTATGTGGTGAAAACTGCAGAGGGCATAACGATAGGTAAGGTTAGCAGTGGTACCCAAAGTCCAAGTTTACAAAAAGCAATCGGTATGGCATATGTTGCCAAAGAGCATGCCGCTGCGGGTTCAGAAATCTATATCGAAGTGCGTGATAAATTGCTCAAGGCACAAGTGGTAAAAATGCCTTTCTATAAAGCGTAATTAGCTAGTCTTCTATTTTATTATGTTTTTTTCTTGGGTCTGCTTACTTTAGATTACTGAAATCAAGAAAGACTATGGCCGCTAATCCGCAGAAAAAGAAAGCAAACAACATTCGTACAACCGAAAATCAGCATCAAACGGTAGCCTTATCCGAACCGATAAAGAACAATTATCTTTTTCCGGCTCTATTGGCGCTACTCTCGATATTCTTATATGCCAATACTTTTGGTCATGATTATGTATTAGACGATGCTGTGGCTGTGCTCAATAACCAGTTTGTGCAACAAGGATTTGCAGGTATTGGAGATATATTAAAAGTAGATTTCTGGCATTTTTCGAATCTCACCTTAGGCTATTATCGTCCGCTTTCTATCATCACCTTTGCTATCGAACATCAGTTTTTTGGTAATAATTCGCATGTATCTCATATCGTAAATGTGCTCTTTTATAGTGCCGGCTCTTTTATGCTAGGCCTACTCTTGCAGCAAATCTTTTCGAAACAACATCGTGCGATTCCATTTTTTATCGCCTTACTTTTTGTTACTCATCCAGCCCATACTGAGGTAGTGGCTAACATTAAAAGTCGAGATGAGCTGATGAGTTTTTTAGGTGTGGTATCGGTATTATACCTGTTGCTGAAATGGAACGAAACTAGTAAACGAATTTTTTTGTATATCGGGTTAGCTGTTTTCTATCTTGCGTTGCTATCAAAAGAAACTGCCATCCCCACTTTATTACTCTTTCCTGCCTGTTTATATTTCTTTCGCCAAAAAAGTATTGCGCAATGTGTATGGGCTAGTATGCCCTTGTTATTGCCGCTTATTGTTTTCTATATTCAAAAAAATGCTGTCATTGGTGAGGTGCCCGATTTTTCTTTCGATGAGATGAATAACTACCCCTATACTGAAGCGAAGTTTACGAGTAGTATGAGTTTATTTGCTCATTGTCTTTGGGTATTGCTTTTTCCATTGCGTTTGGTTTATGATTATTCGTACAATGCCATTCCGGCGGGTAGCTGGACCGATCCGGTTACTTTACTTGGGTTTGGATTGTTTGCCGGACTGATTTTTCTCACTATCAAAGGGATACAGCAACGAAGTATCTGGGGTTTTGCTTTGGGCTTTTTCTTTGTCACTTTTGTACCAGCCATCGCTTTCGTATGGATAAGAGGGGGTATTATGGCCGAACGATTTTTATTTGCGGCCACCTTAGGTTTTTCTATCGCTTTGGTATTTGGATTGTTGAAAGCCTTCACGGTAGAAGCAATACCAACATCTACCGAAGTGAACCCGACAAACAGTTGGCAACACTATGTTATGGATGTAAGAATGTTAGCAGCCGTATGCCTGATTGCAGGTTTGTATTCGTTTAAAACAATAGATCGCAATCGGGCTTGGAAGGATAATGTGACCCTTTTCTTTACGGATATCAAACATAATCCGGGGAGTGCTCAAAACAACCGTCACTGCGGTCATGAAATGTTAGAAAAGGCGATTGCCGAAACCAAAGACAGTGTAAAACGTATGGAGTACTTCAATGAGTCTATGTTTTATTTACGCCGCGCGGTACAAATCAATCCTCGCTTTGGTGAGTCGTGGACGGATATGGGGCGTGCGTATACCAATGTGATGCTCATTCCGGATTCGGCTATTTATTTCTATCGCATGGCTATTAAGCACAATCCGGGTTCTGCGACTGCCCATAGTAATTTGGGGGTGATTTACGAAATTATTGGCCGCAATGAATTAGCCTCCTATTATTATAATCGTGCTTCGTTTATTAATCCAACATTTGCCGACTCGCGTGAAAAGGCAGCCCGATTAAGACAACGTACGGGCGTGGATGTGAGTAATTATCCAGGGGGTGAGGATCCGCGTTTACCTGGTGCCAAGCAGCAAACACCTAGTGTAAATTTAACTGTGCCCCGATGAGTTAGTGTTTGTTTATGGCCGGTGCTACTTTTTTAGGATGCTTAAATAACATCAAATAAGATAAAGGATTGGGTTGGGCCGAGCGTTGAAACAAGCTAAGTTCATAGTCGCCTGTTTCAGGACAAGCGAATGAAAATTGGCTCCAGAAAACACCATCTTGTTTAACCATAATTTTGTCTTGGATATAATCGCCTTGTCCTTCTTTAAATAAGGTGAGTTTTATTTTTCGACTATCCGGATCGCCTACAAATACGAAATGATAGGCATCTCCTGCCATCAAGGGGATATGCATTACGGTTTCTATACCATCATGCATCGGAAGTTTATTGTCTTTTACAAGACTAAGTCCGTTATGAATATGTAATTTATACAGACTGTCAATAACCGCATTGTATTGTTTTACATTTTCTTGCAGATGAGCAATGTCGCTACTGTCTTGTGCTGTTGCATCGTAGCCTAAAAAACAAAACAGTAGGATGGCAATACGTTTATTCATAAGCACAAAATAAAATCATTTCATGAATCCGCCATCAAATAGGTTATTAATAGCTGGATGGTGTCTGTGAATAAAAAGCATAAGCATAAAAAAACCGCCTCTGGGTATAGAGGCGGTTTGTTGAAATTGTATTGGAGATTAGTAATCCATTCCCATACCTCCTCCCGGAGGCATAGATGGCATAGCTGATTTTGGTTCAGGCTTGTCGGCAATTACGCATTCTGTTGTCAACAACATACCGGCAATCGATGCTGCATTTTCGAGAGCAACACGACTCACTTTAGTAGGATCAATAACCCCAGCTTTGTATAAGTTTTCGTATACCTCAGTACGAGCATTAAATCCGAAGTCGTTTTTACCTTCCTTTATTTTTTGGATGATGATACTTCCTTCGAGACCACAGTTTGCTACAATCTGACGCATAGGTTCTTCTAAGGCGCGACGTACAATGGCAATACCTGTATTTTCGTCGTCGTTTACTCCTTTGGTTTTCGCTAAGCTTTCGATAGCGCGAATAAAGGCA
>JBEISB010000025.1:0-16135 GCA_040375635.1 Chitinophagaceae bacterium
ACAGCTGTATAAATGGCTTGCCTGCATAGATGTAATTCGGGTAGGACGTGCCCGTGAAAAGAAATTAGCCATTAAAGAACTTGAGAAAGAAATATTGTCATGAGTCATCATTAAAATATTTAATGCTTATCTGTAAAGGCCCCTAAAAACATAAACTAATTACATAATTATCCGCATAGGCAAAGCCTGCGAAGAACATACCACTTGCGAAGGCAAAGCCTTCGAAGAGTGAGTTTTTCGTATTGAATCGAAATTTCTGACTTTAATTTTCGGATTTCAGAAGGTAGTGTTATCCTAGAATTTACTTTTAGATATCTAATCCAAATTGTTTTCCGCAGGCAATAGCCTCCTCGTACCCCGCATCGGTATGTCGTAAAACGCCCATAGCTGGGTCATTGTGTAATACACGGCGCAAGCGGGCATCGGCATCAGCGGTTCCGTCGGCAACGATTACCATACCGGCATGCAGACTGTATCCCATACCTACGCCACCGCCATGATGAAACGATACCCAGCTGGCACCTCCTGCTGTATTGATGAGGGCGTTTAAGATAGGCCAGTCGCCAACCGCATCGCTACCATCTTTCATGGCTTCGGTCTCACGATTTGGGGAGGCCACACTGCCGCAGTCGAGATGATCGCGGCCGATTACAATCGGTGCCTTTAGTTCTCCCTTTCTAACCATTTCATTAAAGAGCAATCCTGCTTTTTCGCGTTCGCCCATACCCAGCCAGCAGATGCGGGCAGGTAAACCCTGAAACGCAATTCTCTCCTTCGCCATATTCAGCCAACGAATCAAACCTTTATTTTCGGGAAAGAGTTTTTTAAGCGCCTCATCGGTTTTATAAATATCTTCTGGATCGCCACTAAGAGCTACCCAACGGAAAGGCCCCTTGCCTTCGCAAAACAGCGGACGGATATAGGCAGGCACAAAACCCGGGAAATTGAATGCGTTTTGGATGCCGCGTTTGTCGTGGGCTTGTCCGCGTAAATTATTTCCATAATCAAAGGTAATCGCACCGCGCTTTTGCAATTCGAGCATTTGTAATATGTGCTTGGCCATCGTATCTAAGCTCAATCGACTATATTCGTTAGGATTCGATTGCCGTAATTGATTGGCAGCCTCAACACTTAATCCTTCCGGGAAATAACCAATCAATTCATCATGGGCAGAGGTTTGGTCGGTAAGGGTGTCGGGGGTGATATTTCTATCAATCAATCGTTGCAATAAGCTAACCGCATTACAAACCACACCAATCGAAATACCTTCGCCATGGGCTTTGGCGCGTAAAGCCTCGTCGATAGCCTCATCAATATCGGTATACATTTTATCGATGTAGCGGGTGTCTAAACGCTTTTGGATCCGCCATTCTTCTACATCAGCAGCCAAGCAAACCCCTTCGTTCATGGTAATCGCCAGCGGCTGAGCGCCTCCCATACCACCGAGTCCGGCCGTTACATTTAAAGTCCCTTTGAGGCTGCCCTGAAAATGTTTCTCTGCTAACGATAAATACGTTTCGTAAGTCCCCTGAACAATCCCCTGACTCCCGATATAAATCCAACTACCGGCAGTCATTTGTCCGTACATCATTAAGCCCTTCGCATCAAGCTCTCGAAAATGCTCCCAAGTAGCCCATTTGCCTACTAAGTTAGAATTAGCGATTAACACCCGAGGGGCATCTTTATGACTGCGCAATACGCCAACAGGTTTTCCGCTTTGTACCAATAGGGTTTCATCTTCTTCGAGGTTTTGTAAGATAGACAATATTTTATCGAAGCTCTCCCAGTTTCGGGCCGCTTTCCCTAATCCCCCGTAGACAATTAACTCATCGGGTCGTTCGGCCACTTCCGGATCGAGGTTATTTTGTATCATACGAAAAGCAGCTTCTGCAATCCAGTTTTTACAGTGTAGGGTATTCCCTTTCGGTGAGCGAATGATTCGAGTCATATTCAGATGTTTAATTAGTCCTTGCGGCGCGCAAAAATAAAGATTCACTGCGGAAGAACAGCCGTCATTAGATAAATAACAATATGGGATTTAGTTATAGTCTACAAGAAATGATTAGCCGCGGATCCAGCTAAATGTCAATTCTCGTTCAGGGATTTGCATTCTGTCTGCAATGCGTTCGAATCGATCGGGCAGTGCCATAATATAATCGCGGGCCTTTTCGCCATTTTCTTGCAAGCCCCGCATACCGGCGATATTCCAATCTTTAATAAGCTCACGCATAATATTCACGTAATCGTAAGCTGTGTAAACACCCAATCGCTGGGCGGCATCAGAAAAGTTAGCGAAGGTATTGAGTTCGCCACCGATTTCGCGGAGGGCAGCGGCGGGCATTACAATTTTTTTACGCATCATATCTTCGAAGGCCAGCATCATTTCGTTGGTATCGATTTCAAAAATTCTGCTGATAAACGATTTATAGGCCGTAGCGTGTCGGGCTTCATCGGAGGCAACGAGTCCGCATATTTTAGCCAACATCGCATTACCACTTTTTTTCGACAAGGTAGCCACGCGACGATGAGAAATATTTGTGGCGAGCTCTTGAAACGAGGTATACATGAAAGTGCGATAAGGATCGTTTTGCGTATCGAGGTTAAACCCGTCGGCAATGAGGTATTGTGTAGAGGCCTCGAATTTGGGCATATCAATTCGACCGCAGAGATAGAGGTATCGGTTCAGTAAATCGCCGTGTCGGTTTTCTTCGGCCGTCCACGAACGTATCCATTTCATCCAGCCTCCTTGAATATCAGCACGAACGCCTTTGAGTCCGCCGAGCCATGTTTCGTAGGTAGGCAAGGCTTCTTCGGTAATGGTATCACCAACCAAGACAGCCAAAAGATCGTAATTTAAATTTTCGGCCTGCTCTTGTAAGGTTTTTACTTCGCTAAAAAAATGTTCGCTATGGCTTTCGGGAAGAAGCTCGCCGGGTTGCCAATTCGTTTCGGGGTCGCTTAAGTATTGTAATCCGGTAGTTTCAATTTCCTTCTCCAAGAACAACATTACTTCCTGCCGGGATGGGGTTAGTGCTTGATGCATGTAACTTTATTCAGTTTCGACAAAATTAGTCGGAAAAAGGAGAAATCAAAGATTCACTATAGAATGGCTTTCCTTACTCGCTTTCGGGCAGTTCTGTTTTTTTAATCCCGATGATTCCTTTCACATGAATAATACTATAATCGCTAAAATTTTGGTTCGACTCCAGTCCATCCCCATAAATAATTTGCGTGGGTGTACTAATTTTTACAAACTTCTCGGTATAAAATTTTTGGAGTTTCTCATTCCAAACTAACTCTTCGGTATTGAGCTGCTCGTGGCGGATATTGGTCACCACCACACTGTCTCGAACCAACACATTATTGTTTGTCTCGAAATACTTACCATACTTGGCTGTGAGTGTACTTTCGGTTTGCATGCTATCGTTAAAGAAAATCACCTTTAACCCATTCTTCATTTCAATATAGGGCGGTTGCGCATCCTGCACATGATTAAAGGTATGGGTAAACAGTTGCGCTTTGGTATGTCCGTCTTTACTGTAAAAAATAGTTACGCTATCAGCATGCTCAGTATTGAGCAAACTACGATCTATGGTCTTCTGCATCTTGGCGAGGTCGCTATGACAGGCAGACAAAAAGAGCGTAACTAACAGAATCCGATACATTAATCGTATTTGCGCTTAATAAACCAACGATCGTTGAAGGTAAACCCGATAACGAAACGGGTATAACTTTCAAGAAGCAAGCTGTTTTTTAAGGTCCCTCTTTGTCCTATATCAATCGCTGCGTTTAACTGTCCCATGCTCGTAGCGAGGTTAGAACGACGAATCGGATAGCCGGCACCTAGGGTGAATCCGGCCTGTGTCAGTTCGGTGTTATTGAACTTCAGCATATCCTTACCGAAGTACAAACCGCCACGGAAGCTCATGCGTTTCCAAGTTTGTCGCACCGAGGTAGGATCTGGAGTTATCGATCCTCCCAATCGAACAGAAACAGCTTTGGTAGTAGAATCGGTAGCCTCATAGCTGCGGTATTGTTGCCAGTTAGACATGTTCACATCGAGGCCAGCCTTCCAGATATCGCCATTGCGCACCATGATACCCACGGCAAGGTTTCCGGGCAGATACACCTTACCTCTTTTTTCTACGATACTGTCTACATTATATTGATATTGAGGAGCCGTTACGGAGCCAAAAAAAGATTTCCAATAAGTATCTTTACGACCGTTGGCATTTTGACTGAGGGTATAACTAATGCCGGCCGACATCTGCAAATCCCCTTTTATTTTCTTCACCATGGTTAGGGCCGGTTGAATAAAAACCCCACCTACCAAAGTTCTGCTGGTCACACTACTCGAAATGATTTTCAATGTATCGGTAAAGGCTTCATCAACGCTGTTGATAACATTACCGAAGAGGTATCCTGTATTTAGGCCCACAGCGTAGTCGCCGAAGCGATAGGCTGTTCCCACATAGATTTTTTGGGTTCCACCACCACCATAGTAGTCATATATTACTTTAGAGATTCCCGGTAGACTATCGCTTTGCTGCATAGCATACTTAGCGCGGGTAAACGGCAATAATCCGAAGCTGATACCCATACGTTTCGATACCGGAATACCGATATTCACATAAGAAAGCGTGAGCGATCCGGTGCGATTAGCGGTTGCTGCGTTGCGGATATTGTTCGAAATCCCTTCGACACCCACCTGAAAAGAAGTTAATTTCAGGTAGCTATACGAGGCAGGATTATCGGGATTATTAACGAGCGGGTTGTCGTCGGCCATACAAACACCGGCCATGCCGCGGTATGCCGCATTTTTTCCGCTGACTAAATTACCCAGTGCATACCGCGAGTAGGGTGAGTTCTCCTGAGCGGAGACTTGTAGAAAACAAAACAGGCATGTAGCCAATAGAATTGTTTTACTGATTATGTTCGAGTATAGCATAGAGTCCTTTAAACAAGAAATGGGTGTCGGCAAATATCTTGTTTTTCAAACGGCTAACAAAGAACGGAGCATCGCCACCGGTTAAAACCGCGTTAATTTTACCATACTGGTCTTCGAAACGTACAATCATGCCATCGATTTCAGAAGCTACCCCGTTAATGACACCACTACGGAGTGATGTTTCGGTATCGTAGCCCAATAATGATACATGCCCTTCGCGTGAAATGAGTGGCAATTTAGCGGTATAGTCACTCATCCCGCGCAATCGAATTTCTACCCCAGGCGATATCGCGCCACCCCGGAAGGCATTGTTTTTGGCTAAGAAGTTGTAGGTAATACAAGTGCCGATAGAAATCACTAAGCTATTTTCTCCAGAAAATTGTCGACTGAGCCCGGCCACCAAGGCTAAACGGTCGTGCCCCAAGGTTTCGGGTGAACCGTAAGCATTCAAAAAAGGTAATTTGGTATCGAGACCCAGCTTGATATGTTTGGTGTGTTCGCGCAGCAACTGACAAATTCCTTCTTCGTGATTGACAACCGAGGAGAGGATGGATTTTTGCGGATTGTACAGCTGAATCAGTTCTCTCAGCTTAGTTATTGCCTCCTGGGGTTTAAACAAATAGCTTTCAACCAAGCGATCTCCCTGAAATATCGCAGCCTTGTAGTTCGTATTTCCTAAATCAACACAAATGGACACTGGGAGCATGGACAGTAGCTAAAATTTAATACCTGTTTTGAGTGAAAGCAATGCAATGTAGCCTAATTTCTAAGAAAGTCTATGCCTTTTAGATATTATTTTTTAGGCCTCAGGATTTCCCTCATTCACCGATAATTTCCTAAAATGCCCATTAAGTTCTATTCGTTTTTTCAGATTTTGTAATTCGAGGATGGTCGGCATGGTATGTCGTAAATGGCGTTGCAAAAATTCTTGTCGTTGAGATTCACGAAGTAATGCTAAGAATTGATACTCTTGCTCGAGAGAGAGTCCGGCATGATGGGCCAGATCATAGGAACTCAAATCTTCTGGCGATTTTTTATAGTCTTTTTTTACCTCCAGCAAAGCATGAAATTGATTCAAGGTAGACAGCAAAGACTCTAATTTGCTGGGCATCCCATCCTGAACGTTATCGGGATAATGAACTATCGCCCCCCCGAATAATTTTTCGGGCAGATTTTTCATACGTTCTAAAATAGAAAACACACGCACCCCTTCCGTACGAATATCCATTTCGCCCTCAGGATGAATTTTATCTATGGAGAGAATTTTTACCGTTGTACCCATCTCGGTAATTGCGTTATTTAATACCGTAACAATCCCGAACTCTTTATTCTCCTTAAAGCACTCATTGACGAGTTGTTTATAGCGGGGTTCAAAAATATGCAAGTTGAGTTTTTCTCCCGGATACACTACAATATTTAACGGGAATAAGGGGATAAAATTGGTCATGTATACGCTGTTCTTCGTTGCAATAATACCAACAAAAAGAATAGAAAAATACAGGTCCCATACTGGGTTTCAAAAAGGGGTTCTATCATCATACTGCACCCCATCATGATCCAAAAAATAAAACTCAGACTGCCTTTTTGAAAGGCTATTTTCCCGAGATAGAGAAAAAAACCTAGGAGAAGCACTCCGAAACCAATGCCAACGCTCATAGTGGCCATGAGAAATTGATTATGAGGCAATAAGGCAATATTCTCTTGCGTTGGAAAATCTCTCCGATAGTATTCGTGCATGATATCTTGCACATCACCTAATCCGCAACCCCTGAGTTTTTGATGAGCGATGGCTTCGAGAGCATAGCGGTAAGAGATCACACGCCCTTCATCACTAACTTGGGGCTGGGCCGATTGGTTGCGCATCTCGTATAGGGAGTAGATGAAGTAATGCCATTTGTTTTTGAAGGAATCAGACAGGTGATACATCACAAAGGGAAGCGTACCTAACACAAGCAAACTTACTAAAGCGCGGTTTCGCCAGGCCGGCAAAAAAAGGAACCGAATCAGCACAGAAAATCCTATACCATAAAAAAGAAAAAGTCCTGTTTTTACCGCCAGCACATGCAAATACACAACAGAAAAGAGGGCAAAAAACACTAAAGCCAGTTTCTGCCAACGAATGTTTGTTTGTAGAAACAAATCGATGCCGATGCCGATGCCTAATAATACCGCAAGACTAAACCGGATATGATCGTTTTGGAATGGGGTTGGCATTACCTTCGAATAAGCATACCCGGCATCATAAAATGGTTTATTACTGGCATACATCCCTAAACTCCACATCATACCGCCCAAGACTAAGACCAAAAACACCAGCAGAAGGCAATTCCAATCGCGAGGACTTAGGGGTGGAAAACGGGCAAAAGCAAAAGGCAAACACAAAAAGGGCAAGGCTATTTGTATTCTTTCGAAGAAATAGGCCTGATTATCGCTCCAAAAAAAAGTGAGTGCTAATCCGAAAAAGTAGACGGCCCAACCCAATAAATGCTTCTGGCTGATAAACGAACACCAATTCTCCCGAAGCTGATCAGAGACTAATGCATTACCTACCAAAGTCATCATGCCGATACTCATCAAAGCCCGCGAAAAAAACAGTCCGCCAATGATAAATACACAAGCTAAAAGAACCAACCATCGACGGGGCGTATCACGAATAAGCGTAGATTTCAACAATGCAGTGAATTTGTGAGTAATATCTGCCAATAGGCAATGGGCTAACCACTAGCTTTGCAGACGACGAATATAAACTAAGAATCAAATTGTTTATTGTGCCCGACATAAATAAAATACAAGAAGCACTGAGAGCCGGCGATACACGAACATTGGCGCGTTGTATTAGTTGGGTCGAAAACGATTTGCCGGGTACCGACGATTTGCTAAAGGCCCTGCCTGCATCGACCTCTGCAAGAGTAATAGGCGTAACTGGCCCTCCGGGTGCGGGTAAAAGCACCCTTGTAAATGCCTTAATCAGCAAACTCGTTCAACAACAAAAAAGAGTAGCCGTACTTTCTGTTGACCCCAGCTCCCCTTTTCATTACGGGGCTTTATTGGGTGATCGTATCCGCATGAGCGAGCATTACCTCAACCCCTTAGTGTATATACGATCTTTAGCCAGCAGGGGATCTTTGGGTGGACTCAACCGTAAGATCATAGAAATTTTGCAGGTGCTACAAAGTGCGCCTTTCGATTATATTATCATTGAAACCGTGGGTGTGGGGCAAAGTGAGGTTGAGATTGCCGGTATTGCCGACACAACTTTAGTGGTGATGGTGCCCGAGGCCGGCGATGAGGTGCAAACCATGAAAGCCGGCGTGATGGAAATCGCTGATATTTTTATTGTCAATAAAGCCGATCGCGACCAAGCAGAATTGTTTGTCAAAAACCTACAGGTACTGGCTCACGAAAAAGGAGGCGACTGGCAAATTCCGGTCGTAAAATGCATAGCTACGCGCAACGAAGGACTAGACGAATTAATCAACGCGATTGAAAAACATGCCCAATATCTACAAAATAAGCCAAGCCGTCATTATCAATTGATGGCCGAAAAAGCCTGGCAACTCATCCAAGAAAAACGCATGCAAGACATTTCGAAGCTCGCCTTACCTCAGCGGTTACAAGCGGCAATGCAAGACCCCAACTTCAATCTCTTTCGCTGGATTGAGAGCATAGCCTGACCGACGGCTTTTGACGATTCTACCCTACCTTTGCTAGATGACGATTGAGCAGTTAAAGGCCATGCGCGAACGGGTAGATGCCCTCAAAGCCTACCTGAATGTGGCCGAAAAAAAGAATAAAATCGAAAACGATAAGACCCTGAGTCTATCACCCGGATTTTGGGATGATAATGCCCGGGCCACTGCGATTTTGAAAGAAATAAAAACCAATGCTTATTGGACCGATTTATTTGATCGCACCCAATCGGCCGTAGAAGATTTTGCGGTGATGTTTGATTTTTGGAAAGAAGGAGAAGCCGCCGAAGAAGATGCACGACAAGCCTATGACCATGCTGTAACCCAACTCGACGAACTCGAATTCAAGAGCACCCTCAACCAACCCGAAGATGAGATGCCCGCTGTTATGACCATCAACTCAGGAGCGGGTGGCACTGAAAGTCAGGATTGGGCCGAAATGCTCTTGCGTATGTATCGTATGTATGCCGAAAAAAATGGATTTAGTGTGAGTGAAATTGATGTGCAATGGGGCGATGGCGCCGGCATCAAACAAGCCACCATAGAAATCGATGGCCCCTTTGCCTTCGGATTATTAAAGAGTGAGAATGGCGTGCATCGTTTGGTGCGTATCTCGCCCTTCGATAGCAATGCTCGCCGTCATACCTCTTTTGCTTCTGTGTTTGTGTATCCGCTGGTAGATGATTCCATCGAGATTGAAGTCAACCCAGCCGATTTAGAATGGGAGTTCTTTCGCTCGGGAGGTAAGGGCGGACAAAATGTAAACAAGGTAGAAACTGCGGTTCGATTGAAACATATCCCTTCCGGCATTATTGTCGAATGTCAGCAAGCCCGCACCCAAGGCGACAATCGCGACAAGGCCTTGAAGATGTTGAAGTCACAATTGTATGAACGCGAATTACAACGACAAGAAGAACTAAAAAACAAAACCAATTCTACCAAAAAGAAAATAGAATGGGGCTCGCAAATTCGTTCGTATGTTTTTCATCCTTACAAAATGATTAAAGACCATCGCACCGATTTTGAAACAGGAAATGTAAATCCCGTTATGGATGGCGAACTCGATGGATTTATCAAAGCATACCTCATGTTAGGCAGTAATGCAGAAAATGATTAGCTTTCCATTCTAACCGGGTATGACGCGCTTCTTGCTATTTTTTGTTTGTTATCTGTATACCCTTCCTATACAGGCAAAGCCGGCAGGTTCTCGCACCGCATCGGGACAACATCCGCTTACCTTAATTTGCACCCGAGGACTCTCTCACTATATCGGCGATTTAAGTGGCGCACAATCGCTTAGTCTTGTCAACACAGCCCAATTAAAACAACGCACTTACTTCACCGGCATTGGTGTCTCTTTTAGCCTACGTAAAGGCGTGAATTTGCAATTCAGTTATACCTCAGGACGATTAGCTGCAAGCGATCAGGATGCTTACTCATCTCAACAATTTAGTGCCCAACAAAAACGCAATCTCGATTTTCAAACTACGATTCGCGAAAGCGCTGCCAGTCTGCTTCTCTACCCCTTTCGCGAGTTACCCTCCCGGATGCATGTCGATAAAAAAAAATGGCAACCCTATTTTCAGGCCGGCATCGGACGATATCGCTTTAACCCCCAGGGCTCAGTATATGATATCGTTGCGGCCGATCATGTGTGGGTCGATTTACAACCCTTGCATACCGAAGGACAAGACATGCAAGAATATCCCAACCGAAAACCCTATTCGCTCAAACAATGGAATTTTATCTATGGCGCCGGCATCCAATATCAGGTATTGCCCCGCGTGTCTTTGGCTATGGAATGGACAGGGCGAAAACTCTTTACCGACTATCTCGATGATGTGAGTACAACCTATATTAACCCGCATTTATTTCAAAAATATTTGGGTCCTGATGAGGCAGTCTTGGCAGCGCAGATGTCGAATAAATCGATCTTGGTTACCCCTAATCATCCTTACCAAAGCGGCGACAAGAGAGGGAATTCTTGCCAGAGCGACTTCTATTATTCTGCGAACTTGAAACTCATGCTACAATTGGGCAGTCGAAAAAAACCAAAAGCTCCGCTTCACTACAACTTCTTCAAATACGACAATCTCGAAATCTGCGAGTAGGCTAGCGAAACAAGCTACATTTTTTAATGTACATTTGGTCGCCTGAAAAGAGCTTTATCCATCGCCATGCTATTTCTAAAACAGTTTATCTATCGTTTACTAGGAACCCGTTATTTTTTAAGAACCCTGCATATGGGGTTCTTTGTGATGTTTGATTTGGGTTTTCTGAAGCGTAACTATATTTATAAGTATCATTACTTTGTTAAGCATCTCATAGGCAAAGAGGATGTGGTGGTTGATTTAGGAGCCAACTTAGGCTATTACACGCGTATTTTTTGTCGCCTGCTCAGTGAGGAAGGAAAAGTGATTGCTATAGAGCCTGTAAAACCTTTTTATGACACTGTGGTATGGGGCACTCGTAAATACAAGAATAAAGTCTTGTACAACTATGCCTTAGGAACAGAAAACAAAATCATTCAATTGTCTGCACCAGGCGATTATGGGTATCTACGCTCGGGCTTATCGCATGTAGCCGATGCCAGCACCCAACAAAATGATTTTATTTTTAATGCTGAAATGGTAAGAGGCAGTGAGTTATTGGCCGGGCTTGAGCGAATTGATTATATCAAATGTGATATCGAAGGTTACGAGGAATTTGTATTGCCTGAAATGCGCGAATTGATACGAAAACATCAACCTATCTTACAAATCGAAACTTGGGGTACGCACTTATCGGTTGTGTTTCAGATGATGGAAGATCTCCATTACCAGCGTTATTGTGTATACAAGGGTAAGATGATTAAAGACTTCGATAGCAAAATTGAATATGGCGATTATTTGTTTTTACCGGAAGCCCGCGAAAGTAAAATCGTGAGTCGGTTGCAACAACAAGGATTAGCCTAATGATTATCGGCGATAGACGCAGTTGCCCTAATTCATCCTATTACCTCCTCCCATGTAAGTTATGGTTTCGGTGAAAGCACAACTACGATTTCTCCTTTGGGCGGATGCTCGGTATACCATTTCCCTACTTCCAGTAAGGAGCCTCGCTTATGCTCTTCGAACTTTTTACTTAACTCACGACAGACACAAACCTCGCGTGTTTCGCCGAAGTACTTAACGAGTTCGATTAACGTTTTAACCAAGCGATGTGGACTTTCATAAAACACGATACAACGCTCTTCCTCTTGCAAGGCTGTCAATAAGGTATGTCGTCCTTTTTTTTGTGGCAAAAACCCTTCATACACAAATCGATTTATCGGGAAACCACTATCTACCAAGGCAGGTACAAACGCCGTGGCACCCGGCAAACATTCAACCGGTACGCCTTGTCGAATACACTCACGCACCAATAAAAAACCGGGATCAGAAATACCAGGGGTTCCGGCATCAGTAATTAAGGCCATAGTTTTACCCGCTTGCAATTCTTGCACCAGATTTATCAATACATGATGCTCGTTATGCATATGGTATTTAGCCATCGGCTTCTGGATTTGAAAATGTTTGAGCAAGATCCCCGAACTACGTGTGTCTTCGGCCAATATCAAATCAGCTTCTTTTAATATGCGCAGGGCTCTAAGGGTAATGTCTTCGAGATTGCCTATCGGTGTGGGTACCACAAATAATTTCATCGGGCTAAAGGTAAAACTTCCTAAGCATTTTGTCGTTTTCGATTAAACTCCACACGAAAGTTTTTCCCCTAAGGCTTCGGCATAAGCGCATATTCGCTATCTTTACGAGAGTCACGAACGAATTCTATGTCACTTACCGAGCAACAAGTACAAGCCGAAGAAGAAGAAAAAAAAATCATCCTGCGCGAATACCGTTCGCTATTGCGTTCACTCAAACAACGATTAAAAAAAGGCGATAAGCGATTGGTAAGGCGAGCCTTCGAAATTGCTGCCGATGCGCACAAGCATATGCGCCGCAAAAGTGGGGAACCTTATATTTTGCATCCCCTGGCTGTCGCTAAAATTGTAGTCGATGAAATAGGCTTGGGTGTAACCTCTGTAATCTGCGCCTTATTGCACGATACCGTAGAAGATACCGAAGTTACCCTCCACGAAATAGAAAGTGAGTTCGGATCTACCAGCTCAAAAATTGTTGAAGGTCTAACCAAAATTTCGAATGTAGTAGAAACAAAAAATACCACTCAACAAGCCGAAAATTTTAAAAAGATATTATTGACCTTGGCCGATGACCCGCGGGTTATTCTCATCAAGATTGCCGACCGCTTGCACAATATGCGTACTATGGACAGCATGAGTCGCGAAAAGCAATTAAAAATCGCCTCAGAGACAACCTACCTATATGCTCCTCTTGCGACTCGTTTAGGTTTATATGAAATCAAATCGGAGCTCGAAGATTTATCGATGAAGTATACCGAGACTGAGATGTTTGAAGAGATTACCCAAAAGCTCAAAGACACCAAACGAGAACGCACCCGTTATATCAATGAATTTATCAAGCCCATCAAAGAAGAACTCGAGCGAAATCATTTTCAATTTGACATTTATGGTCGACCTAAGTCTGTGCATTCGATATGGCATAAAATGAAAACCAAGCACGTTAGTTTCGAAGAGGTTTATGATTTGTTTGCCATCCGCATTATCCTCAATACCCAAACCGAGAAAGAAGATTGTTGGAAAGTTTTTTCTATCATCACCAATTATTATCAGCATAGTGTTGAACGCCTGCGCGATTGGGTAAGCACACCCAAAAGCAATGGCTACGAGGCTTTGCATACAACGGTAATGGGACCGGGTGGACGTTGGGTAGAGGTACAGATACGTACCGAACGCATGAACGAAATTGCCGAAAAAGGATTAGCCGCTCACTGGAAGTATAAAGAAGGATCGAATCAACAAGAATCGAAGCTTGATGATTGGCTCCGCCATATTCGTGAGCTCTTACAAAATCCAGACAGCAATGCGATGGATTTTATACAAGACTTAAAGAAAGATATCTTCGGTGATGAAATTTATGTGTATACCCCGCAAGGAGATATGCGTATTTTACCTACCGGTTCAACAGCCCTAGACTTTGCTTTCGATATCCACTCTGAACTAGGTAAGCAATGTATCGGTGCTAAAGTCAACTATAAGTTAGTACCGATTGGTCATGTGTTACGCAATGCCGATCAGATTGAAATCATCTCTTCAAAAAAACAAAAACCCCATGCCGACTGGCTCAACCTAGTGGTAACCGCCAAAGCGAAGTCGCGCATTAAATATTACCTCAAAGAAGAGAAGCGAAGGATTGCCGCCGATGGTAAGGTTACCTTATTTCGTAAGCTCGAACATATGAAGGCGGCTACCCACGCGAATAACATTCAAGAAATCGTTAGCTATTTTAAGTACGCATCGCCCAATGATTTGTATTATGCTGTTGCCATCAGCAATTTTGATTTGAAAGAATTAGCACGCTTTACATTGATTGGTGATCGACTAGAAGCCCCGCATGAGCCCGAACGCAAGCCCCTCTCCCGCGATGAATCTATAGAATATGATCTCGACCATGCCATGCCTGCGAAAGGGTATGAGTTGGTTTTGTTTGGCGAAAAGAGTGATAAGGTTCAATATAAACTCGCTGCTTGTTGCCAGCCCATACCCGGCGATGATGTATTTGGTTTCGTTACCAGTGGAGAGGGACTCAAAATTCACCGCACCAATTGCCCGAATGCCGCCACCTTATTAGCCAACTACGGACATCGTGTAGTAAAAGCCAAATGGGCAAAAAATAAAGAGATTAGTTTTCTTACCGGTGTACGTATCAATGGCATTGATGATGTAGGTATTATCAATAAAATTACCAATGTTGTTTCTGGTGAGATGAAGATGAATATGCGTAGTATGAGTATCGATTCATCTGAAGGTTTATTCGAAGGGACCATTATGGTTTTCGTCAATCATAAAGAAGAACTCGACGAACTTTGTCAACGCCTCAGTGCGCTCGAAGGCATTAATAAAGTGTTACGTCTCGATACGGATTAAAGATTGAAGATTCGGTATCAGGTATTTCTTATTCATCAACACAAAACATGCTCTGCAACAACATCTATATCATTAAGAATTGATCATTATCGATTTGCAAGCATGTCACTAGGCTTTAACATCGAGCGCATCGCGTAAGGCATTGCCTAAAATATTAAACGCCAAGACAATAAGCATAATAGCCAGACCCGGAATAATGGCCAGCATAGGACGATTGGTGATGATGAAATTATAATTCTCTTTAATCATTAATCCCCACGAACTCGAAGGTGGTTGTATACCGATACCTAGAAAGCTCAAGCCGGCTTCGATCAATATAGCGGTAGCAAAATTAGAAGCCGCCATTACAATACTAGGGCCCATCACATTGGGTAGAATATGTCTTAGTAAAATTCGTGTCGATGAAAAACCCATCACTTTTGCGGCCTGTATATATTCCATCTCCCGAAGAGAAAGTACTTGTCCGCGAATGAGTCGTGCAGTACCCACCCACATCGTTAATCCTACGGCAATAAAAATTTGCCAGAATCCCTTACCCAAGGCAAAGGTTATCGCAAATACTAACAAAAGAGTGGGTATTGCCCATAATACTTGAATGAGCCAGCTGATGACGGAATCGATAAAGCCTCCAAAATAACCCGCTACAGCCCCGAGTAAAATACCGATAAGCATCGACAAGATCACAGCGACACAACCAACAGCCATGCTCACACGACTACCCATGAGTAAACGCGAAAGAACATCTCTTCCATAGCGGTCGGTACCTAACCAAAACGTTCGTTTCACAATTAGAGATTGTAAGTTGTTGGCTTTATGATTGGATGCTGATTGTAAAGAAGACAAAGAGAAAGTAAGAGTTTCGGAAAGAGATTCGTCGAGAATATGTTGCACAATAATGCTATCCCCTTTTACCTGATAATGCTGAATCGGAATCCACTCTGCATTGGGTGTTTTGCCATTGATGAGATATTGCCAATGCGTTTCCGCTAATGGTGCTTCGGGGTAATCGCGTTTCAGAAAATAACATGAAAAGCCTGGAGCGCGGGTACCAATTTCTAGAATAGTGGTATTGGCATCTGTGCTGTCGTCGGGCGAGAGCGGATAACAAAATATAGCCACTAGTAAAACAAGCAGAATATAAACGAGTGCCGGTTTCGCCAGGGCATTCCGTCGAAATCGTTGTGCAAAGCGTGATATAGATTTTTCCTTCCTCATGATACCTTACGGTCTTTCCATTGATACGTACCGGCTTGTCCGCGTAAACCGGCATACAAAATATAGAGTATATGCAAACCTTGCAACCACGGAAAGCGGAAAAGTTCTTTTTTCTTTCGGAAGAAACGGGCCACCGGCATTAAAAAACTCAACTCGATACCTATTTTTCCGAGCAGCATCATGACAAGTATCGCAAGACAACGGGCATCAAAAAATGAACCTATCCATAAAAACAAAAAG
>JBEISB010000055.1:0-11657 GCA_040375635.1 Chitinophagaceae bacterium
AATCCCAGTAAAACCATGATGTAACAGATAATCGTAAGGAGAAACGGTAAGTCCACTAACATCAGTACCCTCTAAATAATCGTTATAGTCACCAATCACCAATACTTTTTTACCCGGAAATAAGGCATTCAAACTATCCGTCATTTTGGTGGCAGCACATTGTCTGCGATTGTATGAAGGCATATCAGTAATCGCCTTGGCATGAAGGTTAGCAATGATTATCGTATCCTTTGTATTGCTGCTTAGGGTCAGACTAGCTTGTAGCACATACGGAAATCGTCCAGAGGAGAAACAATAATATCCTGAATTCGTAGAGGTGTCGGTAGCGATTGTTGAATATAGCAAACCAAAATCGCCCCCATGCTGGATTCGGTGGGTATTGTAGATAAACGCTAGCTTTTGGGCAGAAGCATAATCCGGGTCTGCAGGACTGTTGGCAAAAGATCCGAAGGGAGAAATGAGATACTGATAATTTGGTCCTAAGGCATTGGCAATCGCCGCAATCTCATTGATGGCAACGACTTCTTGTAGACAATATAGGTCGGCGTCTATATCCTGAAATAACTGCACAGCATTTTGACGAGAAGCAGCCGTATCGCAGGCGCAATTGACAGGATCTCCAAACCAGCGCATATTCCAAGTAAATACTTTTAAGGTTTGTGAATCAGGTAAAGAAGTACCTAGCAAGAAAATAGAATCAGATAAGTTTATGCCGTTTAAGGTGCATTGAATGGCCGATCGATATACTTTTTGATTTTGGGTGGGATGGATACGTACATAAGCAGTTTGCGCAACGCCCGCACTCGAAGGTGTATACTGAATTTGCTGACTATACGAAAGTCCATCTTTAGAAAGTTCAAAGGGAGGCGCTACATTCAACTGAAAATTTGTACTGATGGCATTACAAGTAAAATGAAAGGTAGCTGCATTGCCCGGCATAAGGCTGCTAGCCCAATGCGTGTTGATAAAGTGTGGTTCGATGTGTAGATTATCATCAGTAATAAGACAATCATCTAAGCGCCAATATGCCGCTGCCGTATTGGTGGAGGTATATCGGAAGGCGAGATAAAAATTTTGAGATGCGTAGGCTTGTAATGCAATACCATTAACTACAGTCCAAGCATCGGAGTTGATGGGTGGAAAATTAGCTGGCAATGGAATCCAAGTTGCCATATTGGGGTCTCCGCTTCCGCTATAATTTTGCGACAAGAATAGAGTTAAGCTATTGCCGTTGTATTTAGTTCGTGCCCGAAAGGAGAAGATGGGATTAGCCATCGCACTTACATTCAATTGAGGCGAAATAAGCCAGTCTTGATTGGCATGATAACTACTAGCACTATATCCATTCATAGAAACACCAGCTCCATTGTAACCACTAGGATTACATTGCCAATAATCGGTGCCGCTGACATTGTAGCTAGTCCAACCACCGGGGAAGACAGAAATACAAGTCGAAAAATTTTCGTTGAGCGCCGTTAGCTGCGCAAAAGAGACGGCATGAAAAAACAAAAGTCCGAGGGTAATATAAATGAGCTTCATGCCAATACAATATGTGGGGTTATTAGCAAAGGTATTAAGAATTACCCATGCCGATAATCATTCGATTCATCATCAGGCGATGATACCTCTAATTGCAAGTGATTCATTTTCTGCTCGTCGAGTTCGCCTTCCCAACGGGCTACCACAGCACTCGCTATGCAATTACCCATTACGTTTACGCTAGTGCGCGCCATATCCATTAAGGCATCTATACCGAGTATAATATAGAGCGGCCATTCTTTTAATCCCAAATAAGCGAAAGATGAAATCGTACCTAACAAAATCACAAACGAAGCCCTTGGAACCCCCGCTACGCCTTTGCTGGTTATCATGAGGGTGAACACAATAAACAATTGATTGCCCAGACTTAAATGCACACCACAGGCTTGGGCAACAAATATACTCGCTAGCGATAAATACAAGGTTGTTCCATCCAAATTAAAACTATAACCTAATGGCATCACAAACGATACAATCTTACGAGGCACACCAAAGGCTTCCATGTTTTTCATGGCCTTGGGTAAGGCACTTTCAGAACTCGCGGTTGCAAAAGCTAAGGTGAATGGTTCTACAACGGCTTTAAATAAATTCGGAATATGCAAACGAGTAAAATAGGCCACGGGTAATAATACAATCACGACAAATAAAAGTAAGGCCGCATATAACGTGAGAACGAGATAAATTCCATTCAACAAGACGCCAATCCCCATCTTCCCTACTGTATACGCAATGGCACCGCCGACGCCAAAGGGAGCAAACTTCATGATGATATTCGTAAACCCAAACATGGTTTCAGCTAAACTTTCGGAAAAATCGAGCATAGGCTTGCGCAATTTATCACTCAGCATAGCCAGTGCCATCCCAAATAAAATACTGAAAATAACAACCTGCAAGACTTGTCCTTCGGCAATGGACTTCGCGATGTTATCCGGAAAAATATGCAGCACAATATCTTGCCATGTTTGCTTTTCAACGACAGGCATACTTTGCTCGACATCTGGGGGAAGGGTAATGCCCCTACCCGCTTGTGTGAAGTTGATGACGGCCAATCCAAGAAACAAAGCCATAGTTGTTGCCGCATAGAAATAGAGTAGCGATTTCCAAGCAATGCGTCCCACCTGCTTTAAGTTACTATGTCCGGCAATCCCAACAACCAAAGTAGCAAAGATGAGTGGGGCAATAATAGTTTTTATTAAGCGAAGAAAGATTTTACTGAGAATGTCGAGCTTTACGGCAAAAGTAGGAAAGTCGTACCCAATAGCAATCCCAATCAACATGGCGACAAAAATCCAGACCGATAATTTCTTTTGCTGCCATCCGTAATATAACAGATATGCCATTGATAAGGTATGAAAAATCAGCAGATTGCTTCGACCGAATGCCATCAATTTTGCATCTATAAGTTGCAGTATGAAGCTGAGTAAGAGTACACCTATTAATCCGAGATGCTGTATGTTTTTATTCATAAACACAAGTATGAAAGCAATATAGAGAAATTCGTCAGGATTTGCGAACTTTACCCGCACAAGATGGAACGACAAGGGATACAGATTAATAAATTTGTGAGTTCGTCAGGGTATTGTTCCCGACGAGAAGCCGATAAATTGATAGAGCAAGGCCGGGTTATGATTAATGACAAGGTAGCTAAGCCAACGCAATGGGTGCAAGAGCAAGATAGTGTGAGCGTTGACTTTGAATACATCAAAACAGCCAAGCAAAAATCAATTTATATCGCGCTGCATAAACCCAAAGGCATTACCAGCACCACCGATCTTAGCGATAGAACCAATATCATTTCGTTTGTCAATTACCCTAAACGCATTTTTCCGATTGGCCGATTGGATAAAGATTCAGAAGGCTTGATATTACTTACCAATGATGGGGATATGGTCAACAAAATATTACGGGCCGGTAATAAACACGATAAAGAATACATCGTGAGCGTAAATCATGCCATCACACCGGCATTTATCAGTGCCATGTCGTCGGGCGTGGATATCCTAGGTACCCGCACACTGCCTTGTAAAGTCAAGCAATTAAGCGGAAAGAAATTTTCGATTATCCTGCAACAAGGACTGAATCGACAAATTCGTCGGATGTGTGAGGTATTGGGGTACGAAGTACAGACCTTAACCCGCGTGAGGATTATGCATATCCGTCTCGATACCTTAGCGGTTGGCAAATGGCGTCATTTGCACGAACACGAGGTTAAAGAACTCGAGAAAGCGGTATCACAATCGAAGAAAGAGAAATCATAATTTGTGTTTATCCTGAAATCAGCGCAAAGACAGCATAGTTAATGATGTCTCTGAAGTTGGCATCCATACCTTCCGAAATCTGGGTCTTACCTTCGTTAGCAATGATTTGTTTGATGCGTAGGATTTTGGTCAGGATCAAATCGGCAAAAGATTCCTGACTCATATTCCGCCACGCTTCTCCATAATCATGATTTTTGTCTTGCATCAAGGCAAAGGTCTCTTTCCAATGCTTGTCGTACAGCCGTAAGGCTTCGTCGGCCGGTAAATCCCACGATGGATTCTCCTGCAATTCTTCTTGAATGAGTGCAATAATGCCATAATTGACTATCGCTTTCCACTCTCCCTTAATATCGTCATCAATCTTTTGCGATAGCAAATTTTGTATAGTACGAATTCGTTGGGCTTTGATATACAATTGATCTGCAATCGAAATGGGTCTTAGCACCCGCCACGAACTACCATAATCGCTGTTCTTTTTTCTAAAAATTTCGCGGCAATGGTTAATCACCTCAATGTATTGCATTTCTGTATTCGCCATGGGCAGACTATCTTCGTTTTGCGCGGTAAATATACAGGTAGAATATGCATACAGAAGAAAAAAAACTCAAATTCGACACACCCGTCATCATGGGCATTTTGAATGTAACCCCTGATTCGTTTTATACGGGCGGACAAGATTGGCATATCGAAGCCATATTGCAGAATGCCGAAAACATGTTGGCTGAGGGGGCTTCGATATTGGATATTGGAGGTATGAGTACTCGTCCCGGAGCGATTGAAATCAGCGTACAGGAAGAAATTGACAGGGTGGTTCCGGTCGTCGAGCAGTTACATGCAGCATTTCCAAAGGCCTTATTGTCGGTAGATACCTATCGCTCGAAAGTTGCGGAGAGTGCTATACAAGTTGGTGCTGGGATGATTAATGATATCAGCGGTACACAATTTGATGTTGATATGCTACCCCTCATAGCCCGCAGTCAATTGCCCTATGTATGCATGCATATTGTTGGAAATGCACAAACCATGCATCAACATCAAATGCAAGTCAATATTGTGGAGATAGTTACGCAGTATTTCATCAAGAAATTGGATGAACTCAACGCTGCCGGTGTCCATAATGTCATACTCGATCCGGGCTTTGGATTTGGAAAAACCATAGCGCAGAATTATTCATTACTCAATCATTTGTCTTCATTCTTGACGCTTAATAAACCTTTGTTGGTAGGCCTTTCCCGTAAATCGATGATATATAAACCCTTGGGTATTGATGCCGCTCATGCACTCAATGGAACGACCGCCTTGCACATGGTAGCCTTACAAAATGGGGCTAAGTTGTTGCGGGTTCATGATGTAAAAGAAGCTGCAGAGTGTATTCAATTGTATCAGAATTTACAGAGCGAATAATTCTTCGTACAATCCCCTTATCTTGCAACTTGCAATATGAAACCTAGCATCTGCATCATTGGTCCTGCACATCCTTTACGGGGAGGTGGTATTACCTCATTTAATGAACGATTGGCTCGTCAATTCCAGCGCGAAGGTCACGAAACCATTATTTATTCTTTCTCCTTACAGTACCCATCGTTTTTATTTCCGGGCAGTACGCAATATTCTACCGAAGAGGCTCCTGCCGATTTGGACATTCGCACGTGTATTAATTCGATGAATCCTTTGAGTTGGATTTCAGTAGGAAGAGAAATTCGTAAGAGGCGATATGATATCGTGGTTGTTCGATATTGGTTACCCTTTATGGGACCTTGCCTGGGAACCATTTTACGATGGATTCGCGGCAATAAACATACCCGTATTATCTGTATCGCCGATAATATCATACCTCACGAAAAACGCATTGGCGACACATTATTTACTCGCTACTTTTTGCCTTCGGTAGATGCCTTTATCACGATGAGTGATAAGGTGATGGCTGATGCCAAACAACTGACGCATAAACCGGTGCAGCGGGTCGATCATCCTTTATACGATCATTTCGGAGAGGCTCTTTCACAGTTCGATGCCCGACAAGTATTGGGTTTGCCAAGCGACAAAAAGATTCTTTTATTTTTTGGATTTATTCGTAAGTACAAAGGCGTTGATTTATTAATCGAAGCCATGCATACGCTGAAAGAGCGAGGTTGGCTTCAAGACGAAAAGTTACTTTGCTTGATTGCAGGCGAGTTTTACGATGAGCAAGCGCCCTATTTCGAACAAGTAAAAAAATATAAACTCGAACCTGATGTTCAGTTTCATAGTTCTTTTATTGCTGATAGTCAAATTCGTTATTTTATGAGTGCGGCTGATGTGGTGATACAACCTTATAAACATGCAACGCAAAGTGGGGTTACGCCCTTAGCCTATCATTTTGAGAAGCCTATGATTGTAACCCGGGTTGGTGGTCTCCCCGAAATGGTGCCCGAAAGCGTGGGACGTATTGCAGAGCCCAATGCGATATCGCTAGCCAATACCATAGCTGATTTTTTTAGCCTCGACTTGCAACAACTCAGTCGCAATATTCACGAGGAGAAGAAGAAATATGGTTGGGATAAAATTACGGCTGCCATACTATCTTTGAGCGAACAGAATAAATTATGATCTACAGAAGTAAGGCTCCATTGCGAATCGGATTAGCAGGTGGTGGCACCGATGTTAGTCCATATAGTGATTTATATGGAGGCGCTATTTTAAACATGACCATTTCGTTAAGTGCCTATGCCAATATTGAGCCCAGTCGAAACGGTCTTATCACCTTGCAGGCCTTCGACCGAAAAGAACGAGAGCAGCATAGCGTTAGTAATCAATTGCCTATCAATGGTCATCTTGATTTACTGAAAGGCGTTTATAATCGAGTGCAGAAAGATTACCCGTTTGCTTGTGAAGGTTTACAAATATCTACCTATGTCGATGCGCCTGCCGGTTCGGGTTTGGGAACTTCATCAACTTTGGTTGTAGCCATCTTAGGGGCTTTTGTGGAGATGTTGAAATTACCGCTAGGCGATTATGATATTGCCCAATATGCTTATGATATTGAACGGGTTGATTTGCAATTGGCAGGTGGTAAACAAGACCAATACGCAGCTACTTTCGGCGGTGTTAATTTTATGGAATTTCTGCCTGATGATAATGTAATTGTGAATCCACTTCGAATACGAAATGAATATCTACAGGAATTAGAAAATAATCTGGTCTTGTTTTATACCGATACTAGTCGCGAAAGCGCCCATATTATCGAAGCCCAGCAGCAGAATGTGAAAGACAAAAACGAGAAGTCAATTGAGGCTATGCATCGTTTAAAAGAACAGGCTTACCAAATGAAAGAGGCCCTGTTAAAGGGTAAACTAAATACAATCGGTGAAATCTTAGATTTTGGATTCCGTCAGAAGAAGCAAATGGCTGATAAGATATCGAATCCATATTTAGATTCGATTTACGAAAGAGCCATGCAGGCCGGGGCTGCTGGCGGAAAAATCAGTGGTGCCGGTGGCGGAGGATTTATGATTTTTTATTGTCCTGCCAATACTCGGTATCAAGTCATTGAAAGCCTCAAAGAAATGAATGGTACTGTTATGCCGTATTCTTTTACGCATCAAGGCTTGCAAACTTGGACAATCTTATAATGGGATGATGTTACCGAGCAGAAATATTTTATTTTTACCTTTCAATGTATACGCATGAGCTTCAGACGTTCTAAAAAAATCTATATCATTACCGACGATACCCAAATCAGTTCGGCATTATCTGCTTACTTATCGAAAGACAACGACGATCAGATCCATATTTTTGATGCTGGGGAAAAGGCCTTAGAGGCGATTCATCATGTAGTTCCGGATGTTATTGTCTTGTCGTATCACCTGAATCACCATACAGAGCATGCCCTCAATGGCATTCAAACGATGGAGGAAATCAGAAAAAAGCATAGCAATATTCATTTCATTATGTTGTCGAGTCAGGAGAGCTACGGCATCGCTTTGCAAAGTTTAACACATGGGGCTGAGCATTATATTGTAAAAGATGATGAGCATGCGTTTAAGGATATAGCCGCTATTATTACGGAAATCCAATAAAGCGACTTTAAAAAAGGGTAGTCGTTTCAACAAAAACGTTCTGAGGTTCCGGCATGTTTTTTATTTCGTGAAGGACCTCCTTGTTTATGTACCCCATCGCATATGGGCATCGAAAAGCATTTCCTTGGAAGCCATGACGAAAAAAGATGGTATCCAAACATTACTTCGGATAGGCGACAGCAAAAATCAAAGACTTACTTTGTATTCGAATAGAATCGGCTCCATTAGCTTGATTATATAGGTAGGTATCCACACTTCCCCTCAGTTTCATGGTTGGATTGCCATTCGCATCTGGCGTGTAGGCTTCGAACCCCGAAATCTGCAAAACGGTTTTACCGCTCTGGTCAATACTCGGATCCGGTTTCACACTCGCGTATTCTTTTCCATCCTTTCGATACCGAATCATGCAGGCTGATGTATTGATTCGCTGGGTGTAAGTAACCACACTATTTACAGCTGTAGTGTACGAAAAACTTGCATCGGCTGAAGATGAAGTGTTTACAAATACATGCTTACGGTAGATCGCTGTGCAAGATGGTGCTGTAGCCGTTAAGGAGATTGTATACTTCCCAGAGGCCGAATATATATTCGAATCAGTCAAACCTACTCCAGTATGTCCATCACCAAAATCCCAAGCATACTGAAAGATAGATGAATTGGCGATAACCCAAGTTAACCCTGGTAAGCTTGAGTCTGGCACTACATTGAACTGGACACGACAACTCGATTGAAAATCAGTTTGAATGTCGTTTGATAGGGTATCTATGCTGCCTCCGGAAAGTATGGAAAGACTTACATGTCTGACTCCACCACCCGAAAAAGTATGGGTTGGACTCGCAACGGTTGAGCTTGTACCATCTCCAAAATTCCAAGTATAGGTTGCCCCTGGCGGCGGTATCGTCGGAATAAAAGTAAACGTCTCGGTATTGATACTGCTCATTATCGAATCGTAAGAATAAGAATAGAAGGCGCCACCTCCGTGCAATAAATCTTGTATCGTAGAAGCAAGATGCATTCCCGAGCTGCTATCGTGATCGGCGATTTCTATACTTAGATAAGGCTCGCAGTTCGTGCAATTGTCTGGTGCAAAATAGGATTTCAGAAACAGCAAACCACTACTCGTTTCTTTATAAAAGCCGGTGTATAGAAACAAATGATTCGCTCCGGCCTGATAATGAAGGGTATAATTTCCTATAGTACCATCAAAGAGAAATATAGGATTCCCATTTACGGCTGCGGGCATTTCTTTCTTTTGACAAGAAGCGAATAGCATAACACAAAGCAAGAATAAGATGAGTGATTTCATAATTAACTGCGTTTAAAAGTATATCGAACGCCAATCAATAAACGAGTTTGTTTATCCGATTGGTTTTGCTTGAAGTAGGCATTTCGGGTCATATCCAACATGCCTTGCTGTATCATCATTTGCCATTGGAGGTGATCATTTATCTGGTATTGATACCCTAGTCCGGCTATAATATCAAACGATTGAAAGCCATTGCGATATCCACTACTTTGCTTACTGCTGTTAGTACCATTTCGGTTGAGTAACGATCCGTAACCATTGTTCACACTCCATGTCGATTCTGTTATTTTACTCATTACATCCGCATTATACATAGCTCCAAGCTGCAAACTGATTGCCTGTTTGTGGGTAACAGCATATTGCAGACTGAGGGGTATATATACTTGCAATAACTTTTGATACTGAACCTGAAAAGAGCTTGAGTCGATACCAAAACTGTATTGATAACTCGTTACTGTTTCGCTAGTTTGTAATCCCGAAAAATAGGTAAAGCCAATATGAGCAGCCATTTGCAGTCGAGCACTAAGCGGAACCTGTGCGCCTAGTCCTATGTATGGAGACATATGTAAGGTATTAGAAGCACTTGTTCCTTGGAATCCCTTATTGAGAGAAAGTCCGCCCAATAAATACCAGTTGAGAGAATGATTCACTGCAGATTTAAATTTTACCATCGAATCAGCATTGGTATGAGTTATATCTGATGGTGCACTCGATTTCGATGTGCTTTTTTCAACTACCGGCTGATAAGTAATCACAGTAATCGAGTCTAATTCTGTTGCTGTATAATTTTCTAGTCCGTTTACATATCTAGGGTTATACTGGGTTTCATCTCTATGTCGGCGTTGTACATACTGTTCGGTATCGAGCGCTAGCATAGTCTTATCATTCACTATTTGGGTATTTTTTACTGTATTTGATGGGTTGTTGTTAGATTCATTTGATTCTTTTTGCGCTTGAGGTTCTAACCCTTTTCCGGAGCGTGTCAACAGAGAATGGATTTTTTGTTGGATTTTCTTCTTGCCACTTCTTTCTGGTGATATTGATGATTGAGTATCACTTTCTGAAGTCTCTGTTCTTTTATGATACTGCGATTTCGGTGTGGGATTTATTGGTGATGAATGGCTTGCTGCTTTGTCTACTGTTGACGGCACGGATATAGATTCAGGACTTGATGGCTTGTTATCAATATCTTGGGTTTGTTGCTGATGCGATAGAGGGGTATGAACGAGAGCTGACTTTGGGGTATTTACAGATTGATGCTTACTATTTTGCAGCGGGGAAGGTTTGCTCGGATGTTTATCGTTATCGGATTTTTTTTCAGTAGTAGCGCTTGGGTTGCTTTGATTTTCGATCGTAGCCGTTGGATTGTTTTGACTTTCGGTAACAGCTTCAATATGCTGCTGTTTATCAGAAGAGGTATTTTGGCTTCGATTCTCGTTTGTTGGAGATGATTCTATCCGGTTGTCAGATAATTTGGGTGAATCTGTTTGGTGAAATTGTAACCACGCACGACCGAGAAAGGCACCCAAACTGATTAGTCCAATAAGCGCTATCATCAGCCACGATTTCCACCAGGCCCCTCGTTTTTTTGTATCCTGTTCATCCAGCATTGCCGACATACGTTGCCACTCGCCGTCGGGCATACGAAAGTCAGTCTCTTCTACCTTCTCTTTGAGAAAGTCATCGAGCTTATGTTGATTCTTTTTCATACCTATCGTGTGTACGTTGAATAATTCATTTGTTGTAATTTATCGTTCATCAGTTTGCGGGCCTTATGCAAATGCCAACGAGAGGCTTCTTCGCTGATGCTAAGCATTTGAGCCACTTCGCGATGACTAAATCCATCTATAGCAAACAGATTAAGCACTTCGCGGGTAGTGTCGGGCAATTCTTGTATACTATTAAAAATTTCGCGGCTATCGATTCGACTTTCCGTGAAATCGTATTGAGTATGTTGATTTTCTACCGGAGAAAATTCATTATCGAGGGTAAAGCAGTTTCGATCTGTGTACCGTTTTTTAGCTCGATAAAAGTCGATAGCGGTATTTATGCTTACTTGTTTTACCCAAGCAGGCAAGGTCTCTATGTCTTTAATCGTATTCAACTTTTGCAATACCTTCAAAAAACTACTATTCATGCTTTCCGTTGCTTCATCTTCGTTGATGGTATAACGTTTGCAAACCCGCATCATGATAGGATAGCAGAACTCGAACAAAATGCGCTGGCATTTGCGATCGTTTTTCAGACAACCTTGTATGACGAGTTTCGTAATCAAATCGGGACCAAGTTACAATGTTAAGGAAAGCTTCTACATCAGAATGTTCATTTCGAATGGCTTTCCAAATCCAATACGATAGACAATAGGAGAATGTTAGTGGTTTCATGGCTTTAGTTTTTTTTCATTTCTCATTTCCAATTAGCTTTGCGACAACATATTCATTGTATAATGCAAAAAAATCTCAAGCAACTCAAGCTCAACAAAATCAACGTTGGAAC
>JBEISB010000245.1:0-2458 GCA_040375635.1 Chitinophagaceae bacterium
CATAACGTTTGATATAATCGGGTGCACTACCCACCATACTATTTATCTGTTTGTAAAAATCTAAGCTAGATACAGATACTGTATTATCTCCAGTGCTACTCAAAATGTTTTGAGCAATCGGCACATCTTTATTCACGTAAATTGTATCAAGGGTGTTGGCATTGACTTCCTGATAGCGAAAACGAATAACCACATCATAAAAGGCTGCTGCCGATGGTCCTTTCCAACGAAACACAAACGGCTGAACCATATTAGAGAAATCAAGCGTTTCTTGATCATCGAAAGGTTTTACAAATTGAAAATTTTTAGAAAGGGTACTAATCAATTGAGTCTCGCCGGTAATCTGTTGACCATTATCTAGATTCACAATCTTTAAGCGAAAACTCTTCGTAGGATCTAAAGTTTTTTTGAACTTATACGCATAGTTTGGGATCGTAGCGAAAGTACCAGCCTCTTTGGGATACCCTTCGTTGCTTAAATCAACTCTTTGCAAGGCTATAGTTTCTATTACATTCCCATTGTTCAAGATTTCTATACGTACATCTAGATTCGGATAATAGAGCGAATCTGGAATCTGTGCTATGCCAAGGTTACTGTTCTCTTCATCATAAAATCCACGGGTAATTTTGATGTAATGGGCAGTATCATTCATAGACAATAAACCGTACACTACACTAACGGGTTTATAAGGAGCCCCCACTTTAAATTTTGTAGAGCAAGCACTCAGGAAAAGACTGAGCATTAGAAATAGTCCCGTAATTTTTTTCATGAAAGCAAATCTAAGGTATTTTGCTATTCACAAGCTGATGGGAAAGTGTACTTTTGCGCCAAAATACCTACATGTACGTTATTGATCAAATTCGAAAGGCGGTTTGTCATTCTGTAAAACGAGTATATCAACTTGACATTCATCCGGAATCCTTAACCCTGAATGAAACGAAACCTGAATTCGAGGGCGATTATACCTTAGTCACTTTTTCGTTGAGCAAACTCATAGGGAAAAAGCCCGATGAAATTGCAGAGTTGCTTGGCAAAGATGTAGTGAGTAATGACAATCTTTTTTCGGCATATAATGTCATCAAAGGCTTTTTGAATTTAACCTTAGACAACAAAATTTGGCTTCAATTCTTACAGCAAAACTGGCAAAATCAAGACTTCTTCTCGCTGCCATCTACGCAACAAAAAGTAATGGTAGAATATTCGTCGCCGAATACAAACAAGCCTTTACATTTCGGTCATCTCCGGAATATCTTCCTAGGTTCTGCCATCTCGAACATTCTACAAGCCAGCGGTCAAACCGTAATTAAAGCCAATCTAATCAATGATCGCGGTATTCATATCTGTAAGAGCATGATTGCTTGGCAACGCTATGGGAAGGGTGCCACTCCAGAAAATACCGGCATCAAAGGAGATCATTTGGTTGGCGATTATTACGTAAAATTCAACGAAGTATATAAAGCCGAAGTTGAAGAACTCATTCAGTGTGGAAAAGATAAAGAATTCGCCGAAAAACAAGCCCCCATTTTATTAGCTGCCCAAGACTTATTGCGCCAATGGGAAGCGGGAGACCCAGAAACATTATCATTATGGAAACAAATGAATGCATGGGTATATGCAGGATTTGATGTCACCTACAAAAAACTGGGCGTTGATTTCGATAAGGTATACTATGAAAGCGAAACCTATCTCTTAGGAAAAACTATCATTGAAAAAGGATTAGAAAAGGGGGTATTATTTCGCAAAGAAGATCAGTCGGTATGGATAGATTTAACTGCTGAAGGACTCGATCAAAAATTATTGTTACGCGGTGATGGCACCTCTGTTTACATCACACAAGACATCGGTACAGCTAATGTTAAGTACGCTGACTATTCGATGAATCAGTCTGTATACGTTATCGGTGATGAGCAGAATTACCATATGCAAGTACTGAAACTGATCATGCAAAAATTAGGCGAACCCGGTGCGGATGGGATTTATCACCTATCCTATGGTATGGTAGAATTGCCCTCAGGAAAAATGAAAAGCCGGGAAGGTACGGTAGTTGATGCCGACGATATGATTGCAGAAATGATACAGATTGCCCAGAAAAATACAGAGGAACTAGGCAAAGTAGATGGTTTCAGTGAAGAAGAATTACAGCAGTTATATCAAACCCTTGGCTTAGGGGCTTTGAAATTTTATTTACTGCGGGTTGATCCTAAAAAGAAGATGATTTTTAATCCCCAAGAAAGCATCGACTTTCACGGATTTACGGGTCCTTTTATTCAATACACTTATGCACGAATTTGCTCTATCCTTCGCAAGAGTGGCGAGTGGAATCATGCTACCGTAGTTAGTGTTAGTCCTGATACCATTGAAAAAGGATTGATGCAGCGTATGGAACAATACCCTTTAACCATGATACAAGCGGCTAAAGAATTGAATCCCTCTCATATCTGTAATTACCTGTTTATGC
>JBEISB010000078.1:0-9823 GCA_040375635.1 Chitinophagaceae bacterium
GGCGATGTCTATTACAAATTAAATGACATAGAAAAAGCCAAGCAGAATTGGGAAAAAGCCAAGCAAAAAGGAGAAGACAATCCGTTACTCATACAGAAAATCAACAAAGGTGTTTACACAGAATAAATCATTACTCATAGGAGGACTCCTCTTGATTGTATTGGCCGGAAGTTGCAATACAATACGACCCTTTTTTATAAAAAATAAAAAGAAAGAAGAACGAAAAGAAAAACGAACTGTCAAAAAGATAGCGCGTAAAGAAGATAAGATTATCAAGAAGCAAGAGAAGGTAGCCGACATGAAAATCGGTATGGCCAAAAGCGACTCGACATTACAACAAAAAAAAGATACATTACTAAAAGTGGGACCCGATACTGCCTACGCTCATCGGATTATCAATCAGAAAAAAATCCAATACACCACCTTTCAGTGCAAAGCCAAAAATGCATTTTGAATCAGAAAAAGATAAACAAAACTTTACAATCAATTTTCGAATCAAAAAAGACAGTGTAATTTGGGCAAGTATTACGGCGCCCATCATTGGAGAAGTCGCGAGAGCCATCATCACAAAAGATAGCGTTAAGGCCATAGAGAGAATCAACAAAAAGCAATACTTGTATTCTTATCACGACATTCAGAAGTTAATCAATATGGAGGTTGATTTTTTAACCCTGCAAGAATTAATTTTAGGGAATGCGATTGCAACTGATGGAGAAATTACTGAAATCAAAGAGTTAGGTAATCTCGCTAATATCCTCATTCGCGGAAAAGATTTTAGCAACCAACTAACCTACTTAAAAAACGACTCTTCGCTCAGTCAAATTCAACTACAAACAGCGCGCCCCGCTTCGAGTAGTTCTTTATTGATTAAGATGAATCAGTACCAACCTATTGGAATGCAATTCTTACCCATACAACGACAATACACCCTATTAGATGTAAAAGGGGCGATGCAACTTGATATGGATATTAATAAAGCTGACTTCGATGTAGAAATCGACTTCCCCTTTATCGTTCCTAAAAACTACACCTTACAAGAATAAGGCAATGCTGATTTACCAACCGGATGCTAGCACTTCAGCGATATGCATGGTTTGTAACGAAATGCCCTCTTTACGGATATAGGCATCAATATGCATCAAGCAAGAAATATCCGTAGAAATTAAATATTGAGCGCCTATCTCTAAAGCACTATTCACTTTATTTTGCGCCATACCTACAGAAATAGGTTCGTACTTAACAGCAAAAGTGCCACCAAAACCACAGCAGGTTTCGCATTCTTTCATCTCGCGTAATTCTAATCCCTTTACGTTCGACAATAATTCTCGAGGGGTGCTTTTGATACCACATTCACGCAAAGCTCCACAAGCATCGTGATAGGTCGCAATCCCCGGCAATGAGGCTCCAACATCTTTCACTTGTAAGACAGAAACCATAAACTCGGTAAACTCATAGACGCGCTTCACTACTTTTTTAGACGCCGCATGACAAGCCGCATCACTAAATAACTCCTCGAACGACCCACGAATATAGCCAACACATGAGCCCGATGGGGCTACAATTACCTCTTGGCCTGAAAAATCTTCAATAAATTTTTCACTGACAACACGCGCTTCTTTTAAATATCCTGCATTATAAGCCGGCTGTCCGCAACAAGTTTGATTTTCATTGTAAATAACCTCACACCCAGCCTTTTGTAAGACCTTCACCATTTGCATGCCTACATGAGGATATAATTGATCGATGAAACAAGGAATAAATAATTGAACTTTCATACTTACCCTTGTTTTAATGTTTCTGAAAAATGAATCATTTTCAAAGCCGCAATACCTGCTTCTTCACCCTTGTGACCGTGTACGCCCCCCAATCGTTCCCAAGCTTCAGACGCTTGATTTACAGTAAGGATACCGAAAATAACAGGACTGCCAATTTCCGTATTTAAGTGCGTAATCCCTTGGGTAATCGACTGGCATACATAATCAAAATGCGGAGTCCCACCGCGAATAACACATCCAAGAGCAATATAGGCATGGGCATGGCGGGCGAAATAATGTTGCCGAATCGCGAATGAAATTTCTATAGCTCCAGGAACACAAATTTCAGTAAGCGTAATTTGTGGGTAAGCAGCCAGTACTCTTTTTACCCCTTCTCGTAATTCATCGATGATAGCAGTATTCCATTCGGTATAAACTAAAACAACCTGCGATTGAGGAATCTGCAGGTTGCTATATTGTAATAAGGCTTGATCGTTATGATTCGTAGCCATTCGTTATGGATTATAATCGCCTAAACGGGCCAACGTTTTATCTACATTTCGGGCTTGTGCACTGCTAGGATATTCATCCTTAATACGACGATATAATTTTAAGGCCTCATCATTTTTATTCGTCATCTCATATGCCATGGCAGCTCTCTCTAAATATAAAGGCGTCAATAACATATTATCATTGTCTGATGCCGCCTCTAAATAAGCCTTAATCGCATCGTCTGTTTTCCCTTGCTCCATATAAGCATCTCCTAAATCCCCTTTGGCAACATAGGTAATCATAGTGCCATTACCATCGAATTCTTTCAAGTGCTTTTCTGCATTTTTAAAATCGCCTGTCTTTAAAAAACATACACCTGCATAAAAATGAGATAAATTAGCCGCTGGGGTTCCGCTGTATTTATCTATGATTTTCAAGAATCCAAGGTTATTCGCATCTCCATTCAAGGCTAGGTTTATAGAATCCATCCCAAAATAAGTTTGAGCTCTAAAAATAGCATCATTAGCCTTTTCGATTCGAGGACCTTTGTAAAAGCGAGTATAGGCAAAAACACCTACTACAATAGCTAATACACCAATGAGAATATTATTGATATTTTTTTTATTGCTTTCGTACCAGAATTCAATACTCTTTAATTTATCAACTCCAGAAGCTTCAAGTTCTTCAGCTTCAGTCAATTTGGGAGCCGATCCTGTTACTACACTGCGAGGAGCAGTATATTTATCCATTTTAGACATATCAGTATTTTTCGTTTAAGTCGCTTCAATATAAGCGGTGGCAAAGGTAGTAAAATTCTTGAATTATTTAGCTAAACTAGGTAAAAATAGCCCGTATAGACATAGCCAATCGCAGAATACACTCGATATTAATCTAGTTTGAGCAGTTTTGCTTGCACCGTTTGATGCCCTGCCACACAGCGCATTACATAGACACCCGCTGGAAGTGAGTATAGAGGAAGAAACTCTTGGTGAACGCCAGCTGATTGGTGTTGAAAATGAAATTCGGCTACTTGTTTCCCGGAAACAGTTTGGAGATACATATCTACATCGGCATCAGCATGTAACTGATATTCGATACAAGTTTGTTGAGAAGATGGATTGGGGAAGATGGATAGACTTTTTTCGTTGATTGTTTGTGCCAATCCTTCAGGAGAAGCCCCCCAAAAGGTAATGCTTGTAGGCGTTACATTATTACCGTTTACATTGCCGTTGACTTGAAAAACAGGTATTTTTTTAGCTTGTCCCACCCATTTGACTTCTACAGGTTTTGAGGCAAACCCTAAGGGAAGAAAGGAAGTAATCACAGAATCTATCCGGTCGATAACAGAATACACACGCAATACATCAAAGGTTCCGGCGGGTGTAGTAATCGTACCCCAACCATCTACATGATTCACTCTCTTTTGATTGCGTTTAATATCGACATTCCCAATAGGAGCAGGAAATGGAACAGTAAGGGAAAATCCAGAAACAGAACTATCGGCATCCCCATAATGAATTGGGAACTTGTATAATACATCTGGCGACGTGTATAAGGCAGGCAAAGGAACGGCCACGCCCGATAAACTAATATTCGCGCCAAAACCTTTAATCTCCAAACGAGAGTCGCCTGTGGCATAATTGTAATATTCATAAGCATCAGACAAGGGAAGATTGCCTACGGCACCCGCATTACCCAATAAGGGTTGTGCATAATCGCATGAGAGAAATGCTAATTGAAATATGAGCGGGGTTGCGCTCATAGGAATAAAATTCTGCCATGCAGTTGTGCCGTTTACCAACGGAGACATCATCCATAGGCTATTGGCTCCCGTGGTTGTGATGTTGACCGAATTGCCAGCTATTGGCACATTGGTAAAGAGCACACTATCCGGAAGTGGACTAGAAGAGGTGGGACGAGGAAAATCGGCCCGACTCAAGATTATTGGCGATTGCGCCATGAGTTGAGAGGTGAAACACACCCACACCAAAGTAAATATTATTCTCATGATCTGCAATTTACACCCAAAGGTAAGGCTTACCGACAAGATTACACAGCAAGCTCTATAGTTCCCGAAAATACAAAATCTGCCCGCCCCTTCAGCCAAATATCGCTAACTGTATCTTGTCCGTGCACGGTGCAACGAACTCCCAAGGTGCCCCCTAGTGTTTTGACTTGAATCTGCTGCTCACCCCGTTGATGCTTAACCCATGCGATAGCACTGGCACAAACTCCAGTTCCGCAGGATAGGGTTTCATCTTCAACACCTCGTTCGTAGGTTCTGACAAAAATCGTTTGATCATCCAATACCTCTACAAAATTGACATTGATGCCTTCTTCTTTAAATAATGGACTATTGCGTATGAGAGCGCCTTCCTTCTTTACATCCATTTCGTGCACATAATCTGTAAAATGAACATAATGAGGAGATCCCGTATTGAGTTGTATAAAAGTATCCTTCTGAATAATTTCTCGCACATCATTCATTTTCAACGCCACCTCATCTTTGGCAAGAATGGCTATATGCAAGCCGTCAATGGCCCGAAAATGAGCTTCATGCCTTATGATACCCAAATCCCTGGCAAAGGCAGTAATACAGCGCCCACCATTACCACACATCGAACTTTCGTTGCCATCGGCGTTATAATATTGCATCTCGAAATCGACTTCGGTACTTTTGTTTAATAACATAAGACCATCAGCGCCAATACCAAAATGCCTATCGCACATATGCCGAATACTAGCAACACTCAATCCTTGCCATTTCCCTTCTCGATTATCGAGCAGAATAAAGTCATTTCCGGGTCCTTGATATTTTGAAAAGCTTATGACCATGGTTATAGTTTTTCGATGATGGCTAAACTCTGGCAAATCATATTCTCAATGGCCGACTTCGCATCCTTAGTAAATATTTTAGCAATACGATTGGCGACTATGGTATTAATAGCGAGACATTGGTGACCGAACACTTTCCCCAAACCAAAGATGGCCGCACTTTCCATTTCAAAATTTGTGATGCGATGCTGTTGAAAAGAAAATCCTGATAGACGATCAACTAGCGCTGGATAGCGCAATTGGGCCCGAACAACTCTGCCTTGGGGCGCGTAAAATCCTGGACATGTAACCGTTATGCCTTGATGAAAACCCGACGAAAAGTTTTGCAATAACGAGGCTGAAGATTGAACTACATAAGGAACAATAGGTTCTCCTTGTAATGAAGCGTGTAAGATAAACGCATCTTGCAGTGTCTTCTCTTCGCTAGAGGGTTCCCATTGATAATAATGCATAAGATTATCTAATCCTATGCCATACGAGGAGGCTACTAGACTATCCACTGGAATATCCAATTGTAAACTGCCGGATGTTCCCAAGCGTATGATAGTGAGTTCTGTATGCTCTTGTTTGAATAAGCGCGATTGAAAATCGATATTGGCACACGCATCCAGCTCATTCATTACGATATCAATATTATCAGGACCAATACCACTCGATAATACCGTGATTCTTTTCTTGCCTATATAACCCGTATGCGTTACAAATTCACGATGCTGTGTTTGAAACTCAATTCGATCGAAATGTCGACTCACTTGCTTTACCCTATCTGGGTCGCCAACGGTAATTATGGTAGACGCTAATTCTTCAGGACGAAGGTTAAGATGGTATACTTGTCCAGCAGGAGTAAGTATTAATTCGGACGCTGCAATAGGATGCATGTTTTTAAAAACAAACTTACATGAAAAAAACTGCAATTAACCTGAATGGGAATTTGGTAATTTTGGAATTAGTATTACATTTGCCCTCACGGTCTTGTAGCCGAGTGGCTAGGCAAAGCTCTGCAAAAGCTTCTACACCGGTTCGAATCCGGTCGAGACCTCCAAAAGTACTGTCCTTTGTGACAGTATTTTTTTTTGCTTACAAACCAGATTAAGATGGTGGCTGCCGATAATCATAAAAAAAGAGCTGTTGTTTCCAACAGCTCTTCGCATAAATATCATCTAATGAATTAGGCCATTTTCTTCAATTCTTCAATACGAAGATCTTTATCTTCTTCCATCGTTAATTTGTCAGACTTATCCATATCTACTAAAATAGGAGCCGCCACAAAGATAGAAGAATACGTACCTGTTACCACACCAATCATCATCGCAAAGGCGAAGCCGCGAGTCACCTCACCACCAAAGATGAAGAGGATCAACAAGGTGATAAACACCGTCAAAGAGGTCATGATAGTACGACTCATAGTATCATTAATCGCTGAGTTGATAACGTCTGTTTTAGACATCCCCACCTTCTTACGGAAATACTCACGAATCCGATCAAATACAATCACGGTATCATTCATAGAGAATCCAATCACAGTAAGTACAGCCGCAATAAAGTGCTGATCAATTTCTAAGGCAAATGGAACCACACGACGAAGGAAAGAGAATACAGCCAAGGTAACTAACACGTCGTGCAATAAGGCCACAATCGTACCAGCCGCGTATTGCCATTTACGGAAACGAACAAATATGTAAATCGAGATTAATAACAGCGACCAAAAAGTTGCCCAAAGCGCTCCCTTCTTCAAATCATCAGAGATAGTAGGCAACACCGTTTGAGAACTCATAATATAGCTATCCTTGAATTCTGTTTCAGTAACATTGCCCTTGATATAACCTCCTGCTTTCAATCCTTCGTATAATTTGCCTTGCACCTCTTGTTCTACCGTATTGGCAACATCTTTAATTTTGTAAGAAGTAGTAATGTTTACTTGATTAGCGGTACCGATTGTTTTTACAATAGGATATTCGTTAAAGCTTGGTTTTAATTGCTCACGGATTTCACAGGTTTTTACATTCTTATCTAAACGAACGGTATAACTTCTACCTCCAGCAAATTCAACACCATAATCGAATCCGTTAAACAAAGAAGCAATACCCATAATCAATACAATCACAGAGATAACATATGCCTTCTTTCTCCATTCGATAAAATGGAAGTTAAAGCGTTGGAACATGCCTTCAGACAACTTGGTAAAGTAGTTGAAGTGATTTCCTCCATTCATACGGATATCGGTAATCAAACGAGAAACCAAAATACCGCAGAATAAAGAAAGTAAAATTCCCAAAATCTGTGTCGTAGCAAATCCTAACACGGGACCTAATCCAAAAATGAAAAGGATAATCGCAGTCATCAAGATCGTTATGTGACCATCTAGTACAGGCGAAAGAGAACGACGATAACCATCATTAACAGCTTGTTCGTGCTTTTTACCCAACTTCAACTCTTCCTTAATCCTTTCAAATATAATTACGTTAGTATCTACCGCCATACCAATAGTGAGTACGAGACCGGCGATACCTGCAGCTGTTAAGGAAGCATGTAAAGCCGCCAATACACCCACCGTGAAAAGTAAGTTCAGAATCAAGGCAATATTAGCAACCCAACCCGCAGTATTGTAATACACCAACATCAAGATAAAGATTACTAAGAAGGCAATCACAAACGAAATCATTCCACCATTTACAGCTTCTTGTCCAAGGGTTGGTCCTACCACCTGCTCTTGCACGATTTTAGCCGGGGCAGGAAGTTTACCTGTTTTTAAGATATTGGCAAGATCTTGAGCCTCTTCTACCGTAAAGCTACCTGTGATATTAGAGCGTCCGCCACCGATTTTCTCACTAGGGGCTGGGGCAGAGTAAACTACATCATCCAGGACAATCGCAATCGGCTTTCCAACATTATCACCGGTCATAATTTCCCAAGCACGAGCACCTATAGAATTCATGGTCATTTGCACATCTGGCTGACCGGTAAGTTGATCATAATCTTGACGGGTATCGATTATCGTTTCTCCACCTAACTTAGGCTCATCTGTACCTGGACGCTTTTTGATGGCATAAAGTACACATAACTTTTCTTTTGCTTGCTCGTTAACTGCCTTATCCGCATTACCGTAATAAAATTTAAGATCCTTAGGGAATTTATTTTTTACCACATCGAGAGCCAAGTATTTATTTAATTGAGCTGTATCACTCACTTTAATGTATGATACGCGAGATTCATTCACAACCTCTCCTGTTTTAGGATTTGTGCGAACATCAAAACCACCAATCAAGAAATAACGAAGCGGATTTTCTTTACGCGCTTTTTCAAGTTTCTGCGCATCTGTTAATCCAGCCGTAGAAGTATCCTTTTTGGCTGTATCCGCTTTCATCAAAGAACTCAAGGATGTTGTATCCCCTTTTTTTACTTGATTACTATCACTCATAGCAACAGCACTTGAATCTTTTACCGCTGTTGTATCTTTTGTTTTTACACCTGCTAAGTAATTTTTTAATTCTACATCAGCGTCAAGAATATTTTGAGAGATTATATGTTGCGGATACGTTTCCCAGAACTCAAGCTTAGCTGTTGCTTGCAAGTATTTACGCACACGCTCTGGGTTATTAACCCCAGCCAATTCAACACTAATAATACCGCGATTTTCGTCTAGGTTAACATTTGGTTGTGCTACCCCGAATTTATCAATACGAGTTAACAACACGCTGTAAGTGCGCTTGATGGCATCACGAGATTCACTACGCATCACTTTGATTACCTGATCGTTGCTGGATCCAAAATCGATATCCTTATTTCCAGACTTGGCAAATAAATTAGCCAATTTCGCTGATGGATTGGCTTTCAGATATGCATCAGAAAATAGCGATATGAAATCAGCTTGGCTATTCGCTTTCATGCGGTTAGCCTCAGCAATTGCCGCATTCAATGCAGGGTCTTTCGGATTATTACTCATGCTACGAACTAAGTCATCGAGACTTACTTCAAGCACGACGTTCATCCCTCCTTGCAAATCAAGCCCAAGATTTAACTCTTGCTCCTTAGCTTCTTGATAAGAATACTTAGTAAACCCAAGGTTATACACTGTGGTAGCAGCCATACTGTCTAACATGGGGCGAACCCTTTCGTTAACAGCAAAATGCTGCTCTTCAGCAGACATATTCGGATTCTCCGCCTTGATTTGGGCGAGTACCTTAGCTTCTTGTTTCTTCTCAAAATTTCTTACTACAAACGTAAATGATAACTGAAATAAGGATATCAGTATCAGTGCTATCGTGAATAGTTTAATCAGACCTCTTAACTGCATGTCGTTGTTGCTTAATGATTTAGTATTGAATTAGAACGGGCGAAGATACAATTAATTTGGAAAAACGGTAATCCTTTTTAGATTATCTCCTTGAGAGTCTTTTAGAGAAAACTACACACCGATCAGGTAGCGTCTTCTCCATCTAAGAGAAAGGCCTTTTGACTATCAGCGCCTTTCCCAGATTCTCAGCGACTAATGATTGCGATAGCCATGGCCAAAATGCCCTCTGTGATGATGAACGCTGTGGCGCCAACAATGAAAATGAGATCGATGAAAACACGGACGGCCGTGATGGATTCTTCTAGGATGAGCCTGTAGGTTTCCGACAAACGCAATGAGAAACAGGCATAGAAGGGATAATAAAAAGATGGGTTTCATAAATATTTTCCCCTAAAGACTGAGGCATTGGGATATGGTTTATTGGACATCTGCTGACAGAAGGACAATA
>JBEISB010000108.1:0-7800 GCA_040375635.1 Chitinophagaceae bacterium
ACGAACTACAAGATTTTTTCAAACAAGAAAACTACTGCGAAGGTATTCTGCACTGTATTCGTGAAGTATCTGCCGTGCTCGAAGCCCATTTTCCAGCCCATGGAAAAAATAAAAATGAATTACCCGACGAAATTGTTTTTGGTTGATGCGTAATACGATACTCTTTGCCGTATTGCTTGGGCTAGTGCTGTGTTCAGCATTGGCTCTCGGACAAATGCATAGCTTTCATGAACAAATTCCTGATGCGCCCAACCCAGCGCGTTTGGTGAACGACTTTGCCGGCATAATGAGTGCTTCAGAAACCGATCAATTAGAAGACAAATTAGAAGACTTTGAAAAGCAAACCTCAAACGAAATTGTTGTGGTAACCATTGCCTCTTTGCAAGATTTGGAGGTTGATGAATTTGCCTTGGAGTTAGGACGCAAATGGGATATTGGAAAAGCTTCTAAAAAAAATGGAGTCCTCATCCTAGCCGCCCAAGCCGAACACAGAATCAATATCTCGCCCGCTTACGGATTACAAGGGGCATTGCCGGATATGTTATGCGCTCGCATCATCCGCGAGTTTATGACCCCGGCCTTTAAAAAAGGTCAATTTTATGTAGGATTCGATCAAGCTGCTGATGCTATAATTGCAGCCACCAAAGGGGAATTCACAAACGATACCCCCGAAAAAGAAAAGAAAACACCCCCAATATTTATTTTCATCCTCTTTATTATGCTGTTGATTTATCTTTTCGTGAGAAGAAACAGCACCTCTACCTATGTGAGTCGTCGCGGTTATCGCAACATGGGCGGTGGCTATTGGGGCGGCGGCTTTGGCGGTTTTGGAGGCGGGGGCGGAAACAGCGACGGAGGCTTCGGCGGTTTTGGAGGCGGCGGGGGCGGCTTTGATGGAGGAGGTTCTAGTGGCGGATGGTAACTACCCACTTCGCTCATCCATGCATATTTCCACTCAAACAAGAGTCGATACTGAACTGCGTTTTATAATCCATAATGCCATTACCTTTAGCCACTTTTTGTTATGAAAAAATATTTACTCTTCTTAATTGGCTTATTGGCCCTCAGCTCTACTCACGCGCAAACCGGCAGTCTTAGCGGCAGGGTATACGACTCGGTAAACGTTAAGGTCATTCCTTATGCTTCTATATCTGCCATTCGCAAGTCTGATTCTGTTTTAGTTAAACATACCCGCAGTAATATACAAGGTAAGTTTACATTAAATGCCCTGCCTGCGGATACATTCATTATATTAATTGCGCATGCAAGTTTTATTGACTTTGTGGATGAAGTGAATATGAATGAAAAAGAAGTCAAAAACCTTGGCGATTACAACCTAATACAGCGGGGTTCTGTTTTGCGTGATGTGATTATCAGCAATAAGGCAGGCATCAAAGTAAAGGGAGATACCCTCGAATTTTTAGCCGATAGCTTTAAGGTAAAACAAGGGGCCATGGTCGAAGATCTCTTGAAAGTGTTACCGGGCATTCAAGTCAACAAAAAAGGAGAGATTACGGCTATGGGCGAAAAAGTTGAGAAGGTTTTGGTAGATGGTGAAGAGTTTTTTGGAGACGACCCGACTGTAGCCACCCAAAACATTCAATCGAAAGTAATCGATAAAGTACAAGTCTTTGACAAAAAAAGTGAACAAGCAGCCTTTACCGGTTTTGATGATGGACAAGAACAAAAGACCATCAACCTGAAATTAAAAAAGAATATGAACAAAGGCGTGTTTGGAAAGGTTGAATTGGGCGGTGGCCCCGACGATCGATGGCAAAACCAAGGCATGATAAATTCATTCAAAAACAAACGCCAAATAAGTGCCTACGGATTAATGAGTAGCAATGGCAAAACCGGATTGGGCTGGGAAGATAAAAACAAATATACCGGCGATGGGCCTAGTATGCAGATGGACGAAGACGGCGGATTTATGTGGAATTCGTTTGATGGTGAAGAGGACGGCAATAGCTGGGGCGCACAAATACCTGAAGGGTATACAAAGGCCTGGACCGGGGGTGTTCATTTTGCAGATAAGTGGAACGAAAACAAACAACATATCAATACCAATTATTCTTTTGGTCGGGTAAACCGCACCAAGAGCGAACGTTCTTACACCGAGAACTTATTTCCTGGAAATACGTTCGAGAGTATCGACACTTCTCAATCGTTCAGTAGCAGAAATACGCATAAACTAACTACCCGCTATGAGTTTAATCCGGATACTAGCTTGGCTATCATCTACAATCTAAATAGCCGTGTTGGCTTTACAGATGGCGAAACCCAAAATACTACCGGCAATATCAATAGCAATGAAGTACCCATTAGTCAGCGTAAAACCATCAACACCTCAACAGCAACAACAGCAAGAGTAAACAATCAACTCACCATCAACAAGAAATTTAAAAAGGCAGGTCGAACCCTTTCTTTCAATAGTTCTTATAACTATAATAAAAACAGTGGTCATGGCGACCTATCTGGAGATAATGCCTTTACCATTGGCGGCACCCTAACACACAATCTCATTGACCAGAAAAAAGAAGACGATTATTTATCCAATGTTGGTAGCGCCGACCTCACCTATACCGAACCCTTGTCGAAAAAGTTTTTGCTCAAAACAAGCTATGGCTTTTCGTCTGAAAATACTGAGTCGGGCAAAAAGACTTTTGTAAAAGCAGCAGGATCCTCACAGTATACCACACTGATCGATTCATTGAGTAATGTGTATTCCTTGCAGGTAATCAGTCATACAGCCGGCACCGAACTGAAGTACAACGAAAAGAAATACAATGTAACCTTAGGCGCTAAAGTGCGCTACTCAAGCTTCGATCAACATGATGCCATTCGCAATAAACAATATAATTATAACCGCGTCAACCTCTTCCCGACCCTACGATTCAATTATAAATTCGATCAGTTCCGACGCATTACCTTCAGCTATAGCGGATCTACCAAACAGCCTAGTATCACGCAATTGCAACCTGTGCAAGACAATACCAATCCAATCAATATTGTTGTCGGCAATCCCAATCTAAAAATTGCCTACAATCAAAATATCAATATCAACTATTTCAGCTATCAGGTATTATCGAGCCGGAGCATATATGCAGGATTGATGGGAGGCAACACGTTTAATAACATTTCATCGACGCGTATTCTTGATTCATTGGGCCGAACAGTAACTTCTTATGTTAACCTCAATGGCGGATACAATGCGAGTTTATGGGGCGGTATCAATACTAAGTTATTCAAAAGTGCTTTCGAAGGAAAGCTAAACTTGAATGGAAGTTTTGCCAATACCCCAAATATAATCAATCAGGTGAAAGGCAATACACATACCGTAAGCATGACGTTCACGCCAGGGATTGCGTATACCAAAGAAGACAAATATTATTTTAGTTTAGACTTAGGCACGATCTATACGCTTACTAAAAATTCGCTTCAAACATCAAGAGATATTCGTTTCTTCTCGTTTGCACCGAGTGCCTCAGTTACCTATTCATTACCCCACCATTTCGAAATTGGAACCGATGCCGACTATCAGTACAATCCTCCAGTAGGCCCTTATACCAACAGTTTTAGTCGATTCATTTGGAATGGCGAGCTATCCTATAAGATGTTAGCCAATAAAAATCTCGAATGGAACCTGAGCATGAAGGATATCCTAAATCAGAACAGAGGCTACGAAAGAAATACGAGCATCAATAATAATACAGAAAGATATTTTGCCACCTTAGGTAGATATTGGATGGTAGGAATGGTATGGAATTTCAATACAGGTCCTGTAGCCAAGGGACAAAACGCAGGACCCAAAGGACCTCGCCCCGGTGGAGGTCGCCGTATGCGCATGATGAGATAATTTGAAGTAAGTTAAAAAAGTAAATACGATGAAACATTGGATAAGTCTCTGCCTTTTTCTATTATGGCAAGGACAAGCAAACGCACAAACCGAAAAAACAACGCCTCCGATTTCGTTGAAAGGAAAACTAACCTTTGAACGAAAAATGAATAATCATAAGCAGATGGATGAAATGGCCAAGGGGATGGGCAATCCTGCTATGGCCGAGACTTTCAAAAAGCAAATCCCCAAATACAAGACCGATGTTTTTGAACTTTTTTTTACTGATAAAAAAAGTATTTATAAACCCGCGAAGGATGGGATAACTGAAAGCAAAATGATGATGGGGGCTATGCCTGCCGATAGAAATATTGTGTACAACAATTATGAAAATCATACCTATACGGCTGAAAAGAAATTGTTCGAAAAAACCTATTTAGTTAGCGACAGCCTCAAGCAATATCAATGGAAAATCACCGAAGAGTTTCGGAAAATTGCCGGCTTTAATTGTCGTCGGGCCGAAACCATCATCATGGACTCCGTCTATGTCATTGCCTTTTATACAGATGCCATTGTAGCTGAAGGCGGTCCTGAAGGATTTAATGGATTACCCGGAATGATTTTAGGGATTGTGATGCCTCGATTGAACATAACGTATTTTGCTACCCAATACGATAATTATTTAGGCGATGAAACAGTGATCGATCCTCCTGGTAAAGGTGATAAAGTAAATTACCACGATTTAGATGATAAAATTCGTTCTAGCATGAAACAATGGGGCGATTTTATGCAGCGCATCCTTTGGTACGTCAATCTCTAGGTTCGTCGGCATCCCCAAAAATAGGCGCAGCGAATCTGCCGTTTTGAATTATTTTTGCCCATTGCCTACTACCTTGACTGTACAGATTCTCAATAAAAGTCCGCACCCCTTGCCTACCTACCAAACTGTGGGTTCGGCGGGTATGGACTTACATGCTTTTCTTGACAAAGAAGTGATTCTGCCTCCAATGGCTAGGGCCTTAATTCCTACGGGACTCTCCATCTCCCTCCCACCAGGGTTTGAAGCCCAAATCAGACCCCGCAGTGGTTTGGCTATAAAACAAGGAATTACCTGCTTAAATACGCCCGGCACTATTGATAGCGATTATCGCGGAGAAATTAGCGTGATCCTCATCAATCTTTCGGAAGAAATACAAACGATAAGAAATGGAGATAGAATCGCCCAAATGGTCATAGCCCGCTACGAACAGATCACTTGGCAAATCGCAGAAACGCTGGATGAAAGCACAAGAGGAACGGGTGGATTTGGAAGTACAGGTTAACAAAATGGATATCTCAAAAAATTATTACGAATAAAACAATTGCTTGCATGAATATTATCATCCCCATGGCCGGACAGGGTAAAAGAATGAGACCACACACGGTAACCCTTCCCAAACCCTTGATTCCTATAGCCGGCAAACCTATGGTGCATCGCATTGTAGAAGATATTGCCCAAACCACCGACCAACCCATTCATGAAATTGCATTTATTATTAGTCGTTCGTTTGGAGAAGCTGCCGAAGGAGATTTGCTTCAGGTAGCAGCAAGCTTTGGGGCACAAGGCCGGATTTTTTATCAGGATAGTCCCCTAGGGACTGCGCATGCTATCTTATGTGCTGCCGAATGTTTACAAGGAAATATTTTCATTGCCTTTGCGGATACCCTCTTCAAAGCAACGTTTTCGATTGATACCAACAAGGAAGCTATTATTTGGACCCAGAAAGTAGCCGACCCCTCTGCCTTTGGCGTGGTAAGGATGAATGAATCGGGCGTTATTACTGAATTTGTAGAAAAGCCAACTGAATTTGTTTCTGATTTAGCCATCATAGGCGTTTATTATTTCCGCGATGGGGAAAGACTAAAACAAGAATTACAATATCTCATTGACCATGACATCAAAATGAAGGGCGAATACCAACTCACCGATGCCATGGAAAATATGAAATCACAGGGTATGTCCTTTTATACCGGACAAGTAGAAGAATGGCTTGATTGCGGCAATAAAGAGGCCACGCTCTATACCCTCGAACGAATATTGGAGATAAAACGCAATACCGAAACCCAACAACACAGTAGCGCGCAGATTATCAACAGTAGTATCATTGAGCCCTGTTTTATTGGGAAAGATGTTGTGATTCGGAATGCGGTAGTAGGTCCCTATGTTTCCCTCGAAGCCGGCAGTAGCGTAGAGGAATCTGTGATTAGCCGAAGCATCATTGGCGAAAATAGCAGCGTTAAAAATTCTGTAATTCAAAATTCATTACTCGGAAATACCGTAGCTTGCCAGTCGAAACCTGATGAATATAGCCTTGGCGACTATTCCTTTATCCAATAAATGAAAGTATTTCCATCCCTCTTCCTACTCTCTTTACTGGCTTTTGCAGCCTGTAGTAGTCATCGCAAAATAGCGCATACAGAAACAAAAACCAGTCTTCATGAAATCGACGCTGAGCACAAAGCTTTTTTATATGCCGAAGAAGCTCGCTTATTAGGTAATAATAAAGAAGCCCAAAATCGTTATGAGCAGTTCATCAAACAGTATAAAAGAAATGCGACCGCTTATTACAATTTAGCTCGCTTGCAACTTGATGCTAATGAGCGCATAGCGGCCGAAAAAAACGCTTCAATAGCGGTAAAACTCGATCCCGAAAATCAGTTCTATCGTGAGTTTTATGCCCAGGCCCTTGTATCGAACCGAAAATACAAAGCAGCGATTGCAGAATACAATGGGCTCGTTGATCGTAGTCCTTTACATACCGAATACCTCTATGGCAGAGCCATTATTCGCGTAATCTCAGGCAATTACGCCGAGGCCTTAGGCGATTACCGCCTGATGGAAAAAATAATTGGCTTTCATGAAGATATCCTTCTCCAGAAAGAAAGTATTTACCTGAAAATAGGACAGCCAGATTCGGCGATTGCAGAATTGCAGAAACTAAAAGCGAATGTCGCAGGTACGCCAAAATATGATTTGATGATTGCCGATATCTATCAGCAGCGCAAGATGAAAGAGAAAGTCAGCGAAATCTATCAACAAATCGAAAAAGAATATCCCGAAGATCCATTGGCGCAGGTTGGCATGGCCCGATACTTTATCGAAACCGACAATAAGGTTCAGTACAATCTGTACATGAAAAAGATAATGCGGAACAAGAATCTTGATGTGAAAACAAAAATCAGTTTGTTGTTACCCACGCTTCGAAAATTAGAAACCGACAGCCTGGAAAGAGAAGAACTTATCGAACATGCCCATCTGATTCTACAAGAAAACCCTGACAGCAAAGAGGCGATGTCATTATACGCAGACCTTTCCTTTTTTATGAAAAGAACGGAAGAAGCCTTGCCTTTATACAAACAACTGATAGTGATTGATGCACAAGAAGTAAGTCATTGGAATCAGCTACTCAGTATCTATGCAGACAAACAACAACAAGACAGCGTGATCTATTTTAGTCGCCGGTGTTTACTAAGTATAACAGACAATGCAACGCCCTATTTTTATCTTGGCGTTAGTTTTCAACAGAGAAAAGAATATGATAGCAGTATCGCATGGCTATCGAAAGGCATTCCATTCACCAAAGAAAACAAAGCACTACGCACCCAATTTTATTCAATACTAGGCGATGCTTTTCATAACCAAAAAGAATATACAAAAAGTGATAGTTGTTTTACCGAAGCCTTACAGATACAGCCCGACGATGCAGGTACATTAAATAACTACGCCTACTACTTGAGTTTACGAAAAGAAAAACTCGATACTGCCGAACAGATGTCGAAGCGTTCATTAGTGCTGCAACCTAATACTAAATCCTATTTAGATACTTATGGCTGGATTCTTTTTCAAAAAGGCGAATACAAAAAAGCATTGTCATACATACAACAAGCCATACAGGCAGGTGGCCAAGATGATGGCACCTTATTCG
>JBEISB010000120.1:0-6909 GCA_040375635.1 Chitinophagaceae bacterium
AGATCCAGAGGCGGGGGTTAGAACGCACTGAAAATAAGCACTACTATTCGAAGCAAAAGAAGCATTTCGTGCTACTATAGCCGCATTCATAGTACCTGAGGTCCCACTATTTGAGGATGGATTGATATCATTAATCAAAATCCCACTCTGTGCCGTATTAGCATTATTACCGGCACTTAAAGAGGATGCACTAAGATTACCTATTGTTCCAGTTGCAGAAGCACTGCTGCTTGTACTCCCTAGCGTGTATAAATACGAGCCAGAAAATGGATTGTCGGTGATATTAATAAAATAATCTTCGGTTTCTCCATTGGTATAAGCACTACATGGATTGATATTACTTCCCCCAACACCTTCTACCACAACGATACGCATCACAGTTTGTCCACTCATTGCATTACAAGGAATTTGAAACGTATTATTTACAATCGCCGGCGCACCTACAACTGAGTCTGCAAAGACTTTCTCACCAGCGTCTGTAAACGAGCCATTCTGGTTCAAATCGACGAATATAGCTGTACCAAAACTCCAATAAGGGGCAGGTGGCGTGTCGCAATCATCTACACTCACCGAAAAAGGGATAATAGCTCCTTTTTCTAATGACGTTAAATTGCCTAAGGGCTTGAAATTTGAGTACTGACTTAATACCGACCCAGCACCCGTCGCGGCTACACTGCAAGTAGATGCATTCGTAGCCCCGTTCACGGTTACACTAAAGATATCTTCGTCTTCTGGACTCGCTGCGTATGAACTGCAATAACAATCAGAAAAAGATGCCATTGTTAACGTAATCGGATCCGAAAAGGTAATTTGTCCACTATTACTGCAGGTTACCCGACATGAATAGGTTTGAGAAGAAGTGATTGGCGAAGTTGTATAATAGGCTTGTGTAGCTCCGCTTATCGCAGTATTGCCATTAAACCACTGATATTGGATTCCAGAGCCGGATTGAGCCGTTTGCAAACTGAGATTTACCGTATTTCCAGAGCATACAGGATTAGCCGTTGATACCGTATTGCCGGGATTGGGAGTCCCAACACAAGGCACAGGTTGTATGACATTAATTACATAATCTTCGGTTTCTCCCCATGAATATGAAGCACAAGGGTCTGTAATTGGCAGACCTTGCTGCGAACAAATTACACGCAATGCCAATTGCCCAGTAGCTGCTGTGGAAGGGATTGTAATTTGCCCGGTTTCAAATCTTGCACCGCTAGTCGCCGCAGGTGATACATAAAGTCTTTCACCTGCATCTGCTAATGAACCATTTTGATTCAAATCAACATAAATGGCACAATAGCTGGAATAGTTCATTACGTTACAACCTCCGATTTGCAGGGAAAAAAGATAGGTATTACCTTTTTCGAAGGTAACAGGACTCAAAGTTCTGTAATTAGAGTACAAATTTTGCGTAGAACCTGGACCGGGGGCCAACGTATTACAGGTAGATGTATTATTAAGCGCACCAATAGTAACATTTAATATATCCTCTTCTGACGTTGAGGTAGGCGTACTAGCACAAATACAGTTATATAAAGGGTTCATTGGCATGTTAAATACCGGCGTTGAATCAGAAAGTCCAGAAAACGAACAGCTCAACACACATTTGTAATATTTTGTAGCGGTTTGATTCGTTGTTAATGTTGACCCACTACCCACTGTAGTTACATTTTGTGTAAAGGCTGCATTATCAGCTCGTTTCCAAACATAGCTCACCCCGCCCCCTGAAATGGTATTGGTAAGCCCCAAGGTAAAGTTAACCCCGCTACAAACAGCCGAAGTTGAAGGAACAACAGCGCCGGGCGTAGGAGCCCCAGTACATGGAGGAACGGTAACATAGGTAATGCGCACCGATGGTCGAGTACCAGAGCTTTGGGTAGTGAGCGCGGTATTATCATTTTGAGCACTAGCACTAAATGCCCCAATTTGCTTACCAGTGGTATTATGGATAATTAAGCCGGAATTTTGACATGTCGTACACGTTCTTACCCAACTCGTTAATAACATCAGTCCTCCACCACTATAAGTAAAACTATCGCTGCCCGGTACATTAAAGGTCCCCCCAATATACGACAATGCAGCTCCGGTTACCGAGTAGGTAGAACTACTAAATGTTTGGGTAGCCGAACCTGCTAAGGTGCCCCACAACGTATTGCTTGTTAACGTAGTGGAGGATGTATTGGCTAAATACATTTTAAATGAGCTATTCCCACTAATCGAGTTGGCATCCGCTTTTATCCACTCTACTTTAATGATCTTTGCCCCGTTAGGGATTGAACTCAATTCAGAGGCCGTGTACAAATAGGCAAAACGAGCATTTGCTTGTGCTGAATTGCCTCCGTTTCCAAAGGGCCCCATGAACGAACTGGGTGTACCTCCTGATGTAGGCCCTATGTTTAATGTCAGTACGGATTGAGCCTTAACGCTAAATTGTGATGTCCCCAACAGCATTAGGGTAAACATCAGGTAGCTCAAAATAACAGGAAACGATTTTGCATGAAATGATAAACCTTTGGTCATACGTTGTGTTTTTTTTTGTTTGTTAGTAGGCACACTCCACCCAGTGTGACTCGGTGAATTGGCAAAAATCATGCCTACTTAACTAGTTCTTTACCCTAACAAACATCAACAATTACTAACTGATTGATATTCAAGGAAATAAAAAAAACAGAACGATTAAAAAAAAATTATGAGTGTGTAAAACGGAATTCTACTCGCTCATTAACCATCATTTCTTCGGGTTCTCCCTTGGTGCGGATAGGCTGTGACATCCCCCATCCATAAACTAAAATTCGTGATGGACTAATTCCTTTCTGTACTAAAAAGGCCTTACAGCTATTGGCTCTTAAATAAGACTTAACCCAGTTATCAAGTGCGTCCCCTTGTAGCAAACTATGCCCATCAAGTTCTAATTGCAGACTAGGATTATCCTTCATCATGACATACAAGGCCATTAATGCAGGATAATCGCCCGGTTCTAGCGCATTACGTTGTTCTGAATAATGAATTTGATTGAGAACAACCTTGTCTCCAACCCTTACGTCCTTGTATAAAAAAGGGATAGTGCGACGTGCAGGCTCCATAGATATTACAGCTTCTACTTCCGATTTACCTTTATAAACATCGACCGACTGCCATTGATCGTTAAAACCCGGCCTAATCACATGTAGAACCTGTGTACCTACTGAGACATCGTTTATCGAAAACTCTCCTTTTTCATTGGCTATAACACTGCGTTGATCAGCCAAAATGATTTCGGCCCCGCCTAACACAGCTTCAGTATTTTGTTGAATTACCGTACCATGCAATTGCCCTTTACAAGTAACTGCTGGATTTACATTGACTAATAATCGAATGAAATCAATAGCAAAGGCATCGCCAGAGGCATTTTGATCATCTATTTTGATTTCTAATTTTTTGGTTGACGCTAACCCTTTCACCACATCGGGAGGCAATGGCAATGATATTAAACGCCCCAATCCTTCGAGCATTTCAAGGTGATTAAGTATCACTTCTCCTTCCGCAAAAGCAACCCCATTTAGCTTTATCGAATAACGACTGCAATATTGGGCGGCTTGAAGATCAGCGAGATGCAATTGTAAAACCGCATTTTTTATTTGCCCCCCTTGCAATGCTTCCAGGGGAATATTAGCCGAAAATCCTTTAGAAACATTTAGTCCGGCTTTAGTAAACAAGGCATCTTTACCGCAGGCTAACTTGCCCCCAGGTTTAATTGCGCTTGAAACAATCACCTTATCGAACCCTGGCAAATCATCTCCCTTCGACACACATTGAAGCCCCCCTGTTTCGGTTTGTAAATCACAAAATGGGTCAAACATATCGGGCCAAGACTGTCCAAAATTATCTATATCCCCTACTCGAATTAAATATTCGGCCTCTAAGATTCCTTTTAAAACCACATGCTGTTTCGACAAGGCTGTGTCTGAAGTTCTGGAATGAATTTGCGCCTGAAGCAAAGAAGCAGAGAGGATCAAAATAGCAGTGAGCGATGGCCCGATGATATTAGGAAGTATTTTCATTTTTATTAAATATGTGTTACTATCAACAAATGTAAGTATCTCAGCAAAAAAACAACCGCAAATCTCTGGGTTTGTTGATTGAGGAAAAGAAATTACCTTCGTTAGAAACCACAAGATACTCTATGTATAAAAGTGATTGGATACTCGAATGGTACCGGTTTTTAGAAAGTCGCAAGCCCTTGCACTTTCAAGAGGGATACCTATCGTTTTATACTTTTTCTGACATCGAAGCTCATCCTGAAGATGAAAATTTCTGGCATTTTATACAAGGATTATTTCCGCAACCCCAAGATCATATAAACTTAAATCATGGTGGGGTTAGTTCCTGTGCATTACTCGTTGAGAAAGCTTATTGTCATTATTATTCATTATTAAACACCTCCCCCAGCTTTTATACCTGGAAGGTGATGGAACATGCTCGTCGTGTTATTTGCGAAGGATTGGGCTTACTACTCAATTGCTCTGGCTTCGAACTTGCTATTTTTCGCAATGCTACCGAGGCATTATGCAATGCCATATTCGGAATAAAGCTGTCCCCCGGCGATGAAGTGGTCGTTTGTCGGCAAGATTATATCAAGTGTGTTAGTGCTTGGCAACAAAGAGAGTTGCGCGATAAGATTACTATACGGTGGGTAGATCTGGATGGCACAGAAAATAATGATACAATAATTGCCAAATACAAAGCGGCATTTACAGAGAAATCTAAGGTCTTGCATCTCACCCATATCATTAATTGGAATGGAATGGTGATGCCGATAAAAGAAATCATCCAAGCAGCACGGCAAAATCATATGTATGTTGTTTTGGATGCTGCCCACAGTTTGGGGATACTGGAAACAGATGTACGAGAACTCGATTGCGATTACTTGGCGGCTTCACTCCATAAATGGCTGGCAGCCCCTGTTGCCGGTGGCTTGCTTTATATCAGAAATCGATGCATATCCGACACTTGGCCTCTACTATCGGCATCCGAACCTCGCTCTCCACTGATGTTGAAGTTCGAAGAACTCAGTCTACAAAACATGCCCTATTTATTGGCGCTCGGACATGCCATTGCGCTGCACCTGCAAATCGGACGGGAAGCAAAAGAAAAACGCTTACGTTACTTGCGAAAACAATGGACAGATATCTTGCAGATGGATAATCGAATTCGATTTTTAGTCCCATTAAACGATGCGCAATGTGCAGGGTTTGCCAGCTTTTCCGTAAAAGGGATTTCCACCCCTGACCTAGAAAAAAAACTGATGGACACTTATCAAGTTCATGTTGTTGGATTTACATGGCCAAACATGGAAGGCATTCGCGTTACCCCCAATATCTTTACCCCCCTCGAACATATCGATCGGTTTGTGCATGGATTGCACGATGTGCTACAATCAGATACCTAATCTAACATGTGATTCAAAAAAAATGACTTTTAGTAGCAGATGAGCATTGCTACCTACAACAACCCCTTCCCTTTTAACGCTGCCGAAACAGCAATATCCATAACACGCTCGGCATAAGGTTTCGTGATTTCATTCAAAGATTCGATAGCCGTTTGTATGGCATTCTTATCATTCGCTTGCATTACCTCTTGAAGATATTGCACACCTTGTTGGGTGCTTCTTTTTTCATCCTCGTCAATCAACGAAGCATGCTTTTCTAAAAAACGTTCAGTGAGTTCTATCATCTGTTGCGCTTCGGTTTTCGCTTCTACCAAGGCGCGGGTTTGCATATCAGACCGAGCATGGGTAATCGAATCTAACAACATCGTTTCTACCTCTGCGTCGGTAAGTCCATATTGTGGTTTCACTTCTATTTGTTGTCCAATACCACTTCGTAATTCTGTTGCCTTTACTTGTAAAATCCCATCGGCATTGATGGTAAATTGTATATCAACTTTTGGCAATCCTGCTGGCATCGCCGGAATGCCACTCAATACAAATTCAGCTAATTTCCGGTTGTCGCGCACCAGATCTCGCTCCCCTTGATAGACGGCAATATTCATCCCGGTTTGTCCATCTTTTTGGGTAGTATACTGACGCCCTGCTTTACAAGGCACCTTGCTGTTTCGTGGAATCAACACATCCATCAATCCACCCATCGTTTCGATACCTAAACTCAAAGGAGTAATATCTAACAACAATACGTCTTGCGTGTTTCCGGCTAAAATATCTGCTTGTATGGCAGCCCCTAAGGCTACTACCTCATCTGGATTTACTTTATCAAATACTTCTCTTCCAAAAAATTCGCTTACCCGTTGCCGAATATAGGGTGTACGGGTAGACCCACCCACCATGACCACAACATCAATCTGCTCTTTTTGTAATTGACTATCCTGCAAAGCCTTCTCACAACAAGCCATGGTTTTATCTACCAAAGGTTTGATGAGAGATTCAAATCGTTCGCGGTGCATACTTACTCTCTCACCGGCTATCGTCACTTCGGCAATATCTTGTTGACTGAATTGCTTTTTTAAGGTCTCGGCAGACAAACGCAAATTCTGTAACATTCTAGGATGTAGGCGAATCTCCTCTTCGGTAATCCCTAAGACTCCTATCAATTCATCCATCAATACTTTATCCATATCATCACCACCCAAATAAGTATCTCCATGTGTACTCAATACATCAAAAATACCCTCAGTAATGCGTAAGATAGAAACATCAAAAGTACCTCCTCCTAAATCATAAACAGCTATATTGCGGATATCATCGCTTCGGGTTCCAATACCGTACGCCAAACTAGCCGCCGTGGGTTCATTAATAATCCGCAAGACTTCTAAACCCGCCAGTTTGCCTGCATCACGAGTGGCTTGTCGTTGGGCATCATTAAAATAAGCTGGCACCGTGATCACACATTTTGAGACATTCATCTTCAACACATG
>JBEISB010000021.1:0-16905 GCA_040375635.1 Chitinophagaceae bacterium
GCTAAGGTATGAAAAATATATGTCTTGCAGATTTATTAACAAAAAAAACGGCTATCAAAGACAATAATCTGTACATTGCGGGTAAATAGTTTCGTTATGAAAAAGATTTTACTCAGTCTTTGTCTCCTGATGTTCGCATTGAGTTCATTCGCGCAGGTAAGCATTTGGAAAGACACTGTAACTTACGGAGGCTTCCATAAAGATGGTGTTCCCGATCGTTTGTATGATACCCTTTTCAACAATACCGCAGATTCTATCACCTTAACTTGGACAAGAACTTCTGGCGCCTTACCTACAGGCTGGTCTAGTACAGGTATTTGCGACGAAAGCACAGGAACGACTAACGGGAATTGTTTTCCTTGGAATTTAACAACCAACAACCGTACTATCGTTGTTCATGCTGGAGAAAAAGCAATTATTGACGTATCTATGACAGCCCAACCTACAGCAGTTGATGGTCCTGTTTTTGTTACTATTTCCACTAACTATGGCGATATGGTTTTTCAGTTTGTGGCTTGGCCTACCAAGACAAACGATTTTGATGTCAATAATTTAGTTACGATTTATCCGAACCCAGCAACGGATTATGTAAACGTTTCCATCAAAGACAAACGCATCGCAACTATTAATGTGATGAATGTAATCGGTAAGCGTGTTGCCCGTTTTAGCGTAGATCCAAACCGTAGTTCTGATTTCCGTGTCGGCCTCGATAAAGTAGCTGATGGCATTTATCTGCTTCAGTTTGCCGATAATACGGGGAAAGTATTAGGGGTTCGTCGTGTTACCAAGCAATAATATTTTTTACTTAATTTCTATAGGAAAGGCTATCCCATCGGTAGCCTTTCTTTATGTTTAAAACCCTTACCATGAAAATTGTTTCTTATAACGTAAATGGCATTCGTTCGGCATTATCGAAAGGACTTGCCGATTGGATAAAAGAAGACCAAGCAGATGTGTATTGTTTTCAAGAAATTAAAGCCAATCGAGAAGATATTAATAGTGGCATTTTTGAAGACCTCGGTTATCATTGCTATTGGCATCCCGCCCAAAAAAAAGGATATAGTGGTGTGGGCATTATCAGTCGCGAAAAACCAGATAGAATAGAAGATGCCAGTGGATTGGCTCAGGCCGATTTCGAAGGACGGATATTACAAGCCAGCTGGGGCGATTTGCATTTACTGAATACCTATTTCCCGAGCGGAAGTAGTGGCGATGATCGTCAATCGTATAAAATGGATTTTCTAGAAGAATATCTACAATGGATGCAGGATAAATTTTTATCCTCGGGTTCAAAGCTAATCATTGCCGGCGATTACAATATTTGTCATCAGGCTATAGATATACATGACCCTAAGGGTAACAAAGACTCTAGTGGTTTTTTACCCGAAGAACGGGAATGGATGGATCGATTTTTTGGTGTGGGTATGATTGATAGTTTTCGGGCTTTGCATTCGGATCCGCATCAATATAGCTGGTGGAGTTTTCGGGCCAATGCACGCAACAACAACAAAGGTTGGCGTATCGATTATATCAATGTATCTGAGCCCTTGCGCGATCGGATACAAGCGGCCGCTATATACCCTGAAGCAAAGCACTCTGATCATTGCCCGGTAATGCTCACACTATCCTAAATCAATCCTAAAAACGACACATGTATATTTATAACGTTAGCATAAAAATTCTTCCCGAGATAGAAAGCGAATGGCTACAATGGATGCGAGAAGAACATATGGATGAGGTATTAGCCACCGGCATGTTTGATCAGTATAGTTTATTCCGTATGGTAGACCCTGTAGATGAAGACGGTCTTACTTTTGTGGCACAATACCAAACCGATAGTCGAGAGAGGTATGAACAATACATTAAAAACAATGCACCCGCCCTCCGCGAGAAAGGATATGCACGCTTTGGCGACCGATTTATCGCCTTTCGGACAATCATGGAGAAATGTTAGTCGCCTGAAACTCAATGCAGAAAGCCCTTTCGGCACATCCTTTTGTGAATAATATGTGCAAATCCTTTGTGGGTAAAGGTTTCAGCCAAAATTAAATTTTGGAATGTTGTAAAACATACTAATTTAGCTCTTCTAAACATTTTTTCACAACCACTAAAATTTAAAAAACATGAACAAAGCTGAATTAATTGAAGCCATGGCTAAAGCTGCCGATTGTACAAAAACGCAAGCAGGTGCTGCTCTTGATGGTTTTTGCGCTGCTGTAACTGCAACCCTTAGAAAAGGAGACAAAGTAACTCTCGTTGGATTTGGTACTTTCTCTGTATCTAAGCGTGCTGCTCGTATTGGCCGTAACCCACAGTCAGGAAAAGAAATTAAGATTGCTGCTAAAAAAGTAGCAAAGTTCAAAGCTGGTAAAGAATTAAGTGCTCGCGTAGCAAAATAATTCTCAACGAATGTAAGAACAGTAACCGGGCTAAGGCCCGGTTTTTTTATGTATTGATTTTTACGGATTCATGAGGCATTCTGAAAGGAATGTCTATATTTGCGGCCTAAATAAAAATAACAATGGGAAGAGGTGATGTAAAAACCAAACGCGGAAAAATTTTCAAAGGTTCTTTTGGAAAGCACAGAGCTCGTGCAGTTAAAGCAGCTAAAAAGGCGAAATTAACAGCCAGCAAGGGCTAATCATCAAATATTGATGTAATGCATCAGCATGTCGTAATTCTGCTGTATGCTGTCTTTTTTAGTTTCTACACTATACGTTTCTACAACTTGGTAATTAAACCGGTCGAAAGTTGCACGCAATGCTTCGATATCGGTTTGATTTACTTTTAGGGTAATCTGAATCAGTCCGGTTTGATCAACTTGCTGCATCGATAAATGCTGTACCGAACAATCATTACTCTCGCAGATTCGTGCGATTTCGGTCAAACTATAATTTCGGCTTTCCATGTCAAGGATTAAGATACTACCTTCTGCTTGAATACCTTGGTTGTCTGATAAATAGGCAAACAATCCTTCGGAAGTTACCACACCCGTAAAATGGTTATACTCATTTACAATAGGGACCAAAGACAAATTCAACTCTCTCGCTAATTTCATCGCATCATAAGGATGCTTTTGCTCAAAGATTGCAGGTCGGAAGGTTAGAAATTCGGCCAATGAAAGAGGCTCTTCGGGCGTATCCCAATCCAATAAATCATCTTCTGAGATGAGAGCGATATAATTATCTCTTTGAATTAATGGCAAATGAAATACCCTAAACTCACTCATTAATCGTAAGGCTTTATCACCGGTATCATCTAAAGACAATACGGGAAATTCTGGCGAAATCAGGCTCTTAATATTCATGCGGATAGAAAGTGTAAAGTTGAATACATACGGGGATTCAACATTTTTTTATGCCGAATTTTTCGTTAAAAAATCACTTAATAAAGCATTAAACGCCACCGGGACTTCCATCATAGGGGCATGTCCGCATTGATCAATCCAATGTAATTCTGAATTGGGCAGCAAGCGTTTAAATTCCTCAGCCACCATAGGAGGGGTGATCGTATCATTTTTACCCCAGATCAAACAAACGGGCTTGGTAATATTTTGTAGTTCTTCACCTAAATGATGACGGATAGCTGACTTTGCGAGATATATTATTTTTACCGCTTTGAGGCGATTGTTCACGATATTGTATACTTCATCTACTAATTCATCACTGGCAGAGGCCGGGTCATAAAAAGTCAATTCGACTTTCTTCCGGATATAATCTTTATCTCCGCGTTTCGGATACGTTTCTCCCATTCCATTTTCGAACAAGCCAGAACTGCCTGTTAAGGTGATTGTCTTTACTCTTTCCGGATGTTTGAGGGTATAAACCAAAGCAATATGTCCGCCTAAGGAATTCCCTAATAGATGGACATCCTGTAACTTCCGAGCTTCTATGAACTTAGCTACATGCTTAGCTAATCCTGAAACGGAAGTATCAAGGTTTGTCAAGTCATATAATGGCAACATTGGTATAAAAACAGTAAATTTCTCCTTGAAACAATCTACTAAATCTTTGAAATTACTCAGTGCTCCAAACAAACCATGAAGGAGTACGAGTGGCGGACCACTCCCTTCTTCAACAAATTTAAATTTCCCTATGTTTTTTACTTCGTATTGCATATGCATTAAGCTTGCTGCAAGATAACTTGTAAAACCAAAAAAAGAGAAACTTTGTCTGTCAATTGTTCAACCCTTAACTATGTCTCTTCTTTCTTTTCTTTTTTGGACGAGGAGGCTTTTGCTTTTGCACTCCTTTTTCAACGGTTATAACATGTACCCGTGTGAGTCCCTGACTATAGAGACCAATTTGTTTGGCAGCAGCCTCAGATAAATCTATAAGGCGTTTATTATGCGCCGACATACGATCATTCACAATCACCTGAACCGATTGATGGGTACGGATATTGGTCACTTCCACTCGAGTACCCAGTGGAATGCGATTCGACGCAGCACTAAATTGATCTGAGCGAAATACATCGCCAGAAGCTGTTTTTCGTCCATTAAATTTACCATGATAATAACTAGCTACCCCGTTCCATTCTGTATGAATCGATTGTGCCAAAGAAGCCGCACAGCAAAAAAGGAAACAAAAAAATAATATCCTCTGCATATAGGAACCAAAGGATAAAGATAGTTTATTTCAAAGCAAGTTCTTGTGTTTCGGGTGTTTCCAGAATTTCGATAGAAACCTCGCCAATACCCTGCTGAATTATTCCTAATTGGCGGGCAGCGGCCTGCGACAAATCAATGAAACGATGATTGTTCGGATGCATTCTATCGTTTACTTTAACAATAACCGTTTTGCCGTTGCTGATATTGGTAACCCGAATTAAGGTGCCCAAGTTTAAAAAATTATTGGCGCAAGTCAGTTTGGTATTGCTAAATATTTCGCCGGTACTCGTTTTGCGTCCATTAAATTTTGGATGATAATAGCTGGCCATCCCATGCCAACAAATATCCATCTCCTGATTGCGTTGAGAAAATCCTAGTGTTTTAGAAAAGAACAGACCGCATAGCAGCAGAAATATTGCGGCAAACTCTTTGGCAGTCTTTGTATACTTTTTCATAATAGTTCAAAAGTAGGGACTAAAACATGTACAAAAACGCCATTAGAACTTTATAAACATAATGAGATGTTAGCAAGCTCGTGTTTTACCAGATGTTAACCTCCCTTTCTAATTGGATGTTAAATTGAGCTAAGACTGCATCCATAATACGCGTCGATAGCTCCAGAATTTGTGTTCCCTTGGCCTGATTATAGTTTACCAAGCAAAGGGCTTGCTGCGTGTGCACGCCATAATCGCCTTCGCGAAAGCCCTTCCATCCACAAAATTCGATAAGCCAAGCCGCCGGAATTTTCACTTCATGTCCTGATACAAACGATGGCATGCTTGGAAATTTCGTCTTTAATTCTTGATAATAACCTTGAGAGATTACCGGGTTTTTAAAGAAACTACCGGCATTCCCAATCTTTGCTGGGTCGGGAAGTTTGCGTCTGCGAATAGACATCACAGCATCCGACACCGCCTTTACTGAAAGGGTTTCAACACCTTGTGCTGTGAGCTCCTCACGAATATTACCATAATCAAGATGATAGGTAGGTTTCTTCTGTAATCGAAGGGTGATCGATACGATAAAATATTGATTACGGGCTTCTTGCTTAAAAATACTGTCGCGATATCCAAAGCGACAATCGGCAGCTGTAAATTCATGCAGACTTGCATCTTGCAAATTAATAGCCGAAAGACGCAATAACACATCTTTGCATTCAACACCATAGGCACCAATATTCTGAATCGGTGCCGCCCCTGCTGTTCCGGGTATCAGCGATAAATTTTCTATACCACCATACCCTCGCTGCACGGCCCACATCACACAATCGTGCCAAGCCTCTCCCGACATACATTGTAGATGAATGACCTCCTCATCTTCGTAAACTAATTCAATGCCTTGTAAACGATTAATCAGCAATAGATCCTTAATATCTTGAGTAAGTAACACATTACTACCTCCGCCTAAAATGCGTAACGAATGCTGTTTTTTTTGTGCATATTGAATCGCCTCTGTAATATCCGTTAAGGTTTCTATATAAGCATACTCAGTAGCGAACGCCTGTATATGAAAGGTATTCAAATGCTGTAAGTCTAATTGTTGCTGCCATTGCATCTCCGCAAATCTACAACATCAACAGACAAATAAAACCTACGATAAGTATTTTGCCACAATCGGCACGCGACGCCCTACACCAAAGGCTTTCGGAGAAACCCGAATAATCGGACAAAACTGATTGCGTTTATATTCACTTTGGTTCACCAATCGAAGAATTCGTTTTACTAATGCTTCGTCGTATTGCATAGCGATAATTTCATGGGGACCTTTACGTCGTTCTATGTACTGATACAAAATGGCATCAAGAATCGAATAATCGGGTAGGGAATCACTATCCTTCTGATTCGGTCTTAATTCTGCCGAAGGCGCTTTGCTGAGAATCGACATCGGAATCCGATTTTCATGTCGGTTAATATAACGCGCTAAGGCATATACCTGTGTTTTATATACGTCGCCCAATACCGAAATCCCTCCTGCCATATCTCCATATAAAGTACCGTAGCCCGTAGCGCATTCGCTTTTGTTGGTTGTGTTGAGTACAATATATCCAAACTTATTGGCAATGGCCATGAGTAGATTTCCCCGACTGCGTGCTTGAATATTTTCTTCGGCTAACGAAAAAGGCAACTCGCCAAATAGCGGTTTTAATTGTTGCATAAACACATCGAATACGGGCTCAATAGAAATGGTATGAGCAGAATTTCCGTAATGTGCAGATAGAGCCATCGCATCGTCTATCGAATGTTTGCTCGAATATTGAGAAGGCAATAAAATAGCCGTAACATTTTCTGGACCTAATGCCTCACAAGCCAAAGCTAAAGTAACTGCCGAGTCGATACCGCCGCTACTGCCCAGAATAGCCTTCGTAAAACCCATTTTAGAAAAATAATCGCGGATGCCTAAAATAAGTGCCTGATAAATGGCTGCAGTATGCGCTTCGGGTTGATAGGTGGCATAGTCGTTGTCTGTAAAATCCGACGCCCACGCATCAAAGAAAACAACGTCTACAAACTGTCCGTTATGCATGAGTTCGACATCAATTTGATCTTCGGTAAAACTAGACGCTTGGGCTACTAACCTTCCTTGTTTATCAAAGACAACAGAGCCCCCATCAAATACTATTTCGGTTTGAGAGCCTACTGTATTACAATATAAAATGGGCAAATTATACTTAGCCACATTCGACTTTATGGTATGTAATCGTTGTTCGCAATGTGTGTAATCGAAAGGTGAGGCGCTGAGATTAATCATTACATCCGGTTGCTGCTTCACCAATTCATCCATCGGACAAATCTTATACAATGGATTATCCCCTAAATTCCAAATATCCTCACAGATCGTAACGGCTAAGGCAAATCCTTTAAAAGGTATAACATGCCACTCATCTGCCGCCTCAAAATAGCGGTATTCGTCAAACACATCATAGGTTGGTAATAATGTTTTGTGCACTACATCTTTGATTTCCCCTTGGTATAGCAGATAGGCACTATTGAAAAGATCTTTGCCTTCTTTTTTTGTATTCATAGAAGGACAACCTATTAGTACGCCGATATCTTGCGTGTGTGTGGCAATAACTTGTAACGACTCTTGAGCTTGACGAATAAAATCATTGAATTCTAAAAAATCGCGAGGCGGATAACCACAAACAGCTAATTCAGAAAACACAATCAATTCGACACCCTCTTGCCGTGCATCGTTTATGGCCTCAACAATGGCCATCGTATTCTTTTCAAAATTCCCTATATGATAATTCTGTTGGGCAAGTCTGATTTTCATGTATCGATTATACGCGTTGTTAGTAAGTAGAAATAGAAATTAGAAGAAATATCCAATACGAAGTATGACTGTGTTACTGCGAATATTTCCGTCGGAGAATTTTTTGGTTAAATCATTACTCTTAGGCGTAGTAGCATCAATAAAACCATTTCGATATAACAAGGTTGTGGAAATCGAGTTTTTATCGTTGAGTGGATATTCGCCACCGATTCCAATACACCATCCCATATTCACCGGAACTACCGTAGCTGCTCCTCTGAGCTTTTCGTTGGTTTTAGTCACGAGTGTATTATCAGAAAGTCGTAAAGTGTAATCCCCTTTTTGACTCAGTAAGATGCCTACATCAATACCTGTTTGTGCAATCAATTTTGTGCTTTTTATCTGCAATGCCTTCATCTTCAAGCCAAAAGGAATGGTAAGATACTGCATCTTTTTATAGGTAATATCTGCATCACGTAAATATTCATTCGACAAGGCTGTAGAGTCGTGCATCACACCAATATTTCCTCCTCGCCAATCCATGCCTAGTCCACTATACACGGCATATCTTTCGTTAACGTTATAATCGATACTAATGCCGAATGTAAATCCTACCCTGGCTCTACCCTGACTCACCGCATAATCTTCAGATGATGAAGCCGTAGGTTTTAAGGTATTGATACAAGGACCTACAAACAAACCGAAACGATAGGTTTTAAAGATCTCCTCCGTTTTGTTTTCGCGAGCCGATATACTATTAACAACCAAATTCATCAGTACCATACTGAGCCAAACAAACTTTTTCATTTTTTTTACTTTTAGATTATTGAATAATAACAGACTTTTGCCGATATGACCCGACACGCTCACACCATCCACACATCTTACCAACTTCTATTCTGCTGTCTATGGTTACTTTTTTCAAGTGCCTGCACATCGAAGAACGATAAGCAAGTAGATGTTTCAAAGATACAGATGCCCCTTCATTCTGTGCGCTTCGATCAGGAACTTTTTACCTGTGATACAAATCATCTTGAAGAAAGCATCAATCAACTTGGCAATAAATATCCCGACTTTGCATCGGTGTACTTTCATGAGCTTACCGGGTTTGCCCGTGGAAACGACCAGGCTTCTTTTCTGCAATCGGTTCATCATTTTTTAACCTATAAAGATTATGTAGGACTCTACGATACCGTTCAAAAACATTTTCCGAATATTGAAGAAACCAATCAGCAACTCAAAAACCTATTTCAACATATACAGTATTATTATCCCGAAAAAAAACTTGGTGATGTTTACTATTTTATATCAGGCTTAAACTTTTGGAGTGCCGTAACAGTAGACAGCGCTGTAGGGGTTGGCCTCGATATGTATCTCGGAAAAAATTATTTGTTTTATGCCTCAGTGCAAATTCCGCAATACCAAGCCGATCACTGCGAAAAAGAATATATTCCCGTGAACGTTTCTCGCGCTATCTATCAAGATATGTTTCCACAAATTCCGGAAGGCAAAACATTACTCGACCTAATGGTATTGAAAGGAAAGGAGATGTTGTTTCTGGAATACAGTATCCCAGACTACGAAGATGAAACGCTAATTGGATATACGAGCGAACAGTTAGCTTGGTGTCAAAAAAATGAAGCCATGATTTGGAATTATTTCTCGACACAAAAATTATTGTACTCGAGTAACTGGCAAGAAATTATGCGCTATGTAAACGAAGGGCCCACGTCTACCGGCATGCCCCCCGAATCGCCCGGCAATATTGGCACCTGGATGGGTTGGCAAATCATGCGCCTCTACAAACAAAAACATCCTAAAATGAATTTGCGCGATATTATATCGACAACAACGAATGCGCAAGACTTGATCAGAGAAATCGGATATCGTCCCCAATAACGACATAATCAAGTCATAGCAGCAAATCAATTGTGTTACATTTGCTCAAATTTCGTTAGGTGTATCGTCTACTCCTCATTCTTTTCATGGGTCAATGCTTTTTTTGCCAGCAGCTACAGGCAAAAGAAATGCCTATTAGCGATAGCGGTTACTATTATATTCACGACATCGTTTTTTCGGGTAACCCAATTACAAAACCTCAAATCATAATCCGCGAAATGAGCTTCCATGCGGGAGATAGCATCCGCAAAGCCGACCTTACAGAAGAATTAATCTATAACCGCCGCAGAATTCTAAACCTGCAATTGTTTTCATCCGTTCGCTTTGCCGTCAATGAAACTTATAACGACAGTATCGATATTACCTTTTATGTGACAGAGGTTTTATATTGGGTGCCCCATCCTATTTTTTCGTTAGCCGACCGTAATATTAATGTCTGGTGGAAAGAGCAACATCATGCTGCAGACCGCACAAACATTGGACTAGAACTAACCCGAATGAACTTCAGGGGACGCAACGAACGAATTGGCGGAACAGCGCAAGTAGGTTATAATAAATTTTTCGACCTCTACTACAAAGTACCTTATATTGATAAAATTTTAAAACGCGGATTAGGCCTCAGTTTTACCTATGCTACGGGTCGCGAAATCAGTGTGAATACCATAAACAATAAACTAGCCTTTTTTAGAAACGAAAAATACCCTTACCGACAATTTCAAACCGAACTTACCTATACATATCGTCCTGCCTACTCATTTGTGCACGAAGCGAACTTGAGTTATAATAGCTATTCGATTAGTGATGATTTGTATACACAAAACCCCGACTATCTGAATGGCAAACGAAAGCTCAATTACTTTGAATTTAAGTATACCATTGGATTCAATAATACTGATATCCGTATTTATCCGCTACATGGCTTAGAGGCCCGCCTCTTCTTTTCGAAAAAAGGGTTAGGGGTTGATAAAGATGTACATCAAACATCCTTGCGAACAGAGATTTCTTATTTTCAGAAAGCAGGACGATTTTTATCCGCAGCCTTTGTGTTTAGAGGTCGACTCTCCTCCGCCAACCGACAGCCCTATATTTTGAGTCGTGCTCTCGGTTTTCGGAATGAATACCTAAGAGGCTATGAATATTATGTGATTGATGGAAGTCATTATGCACTATTTCGAAGCAATATTAGGTTTCGGATTATCGACAAAGTCATCAAGCAAAACGTAATCAAATTTATGCACTTAATTCCCCTTCGGTTTTATGCTAAAGTGTATGATGATATGGGGTATGTGTATTCGCGACATCCCGGCAATAATCGCTTCAACAATACTTTTTTACATGGCTATGGCGCTGGATTGGATATCGTAATCTCATACTATGCGCGATTTCGGATTGAATACAGTTTTAACCACTTAGGCCAAAATGGATTATTTTTACACGGCAACAAGGAGTAATACATTATGCATATAGCTGTCTACAATCGAGTTTTAGAAACCAATAATTTAGCTTTATGCGAACAATTATTTCAATGCTTTGTCCAACATAAAATAATTCCCATCTTATACGAAGGCTTTGCCCATCAGTTGCAAACACATGATGCCCTTCCCGCAGCCTACGAAACATTTTCTGAAACCAATCCCCTTCCGACCAAAACCAAATTTTTATTTAGCTTAGGGGGAGATGGTACTTTGTTGGATGTTGTGAAATTTGTGGGCGATAAGAATATTCCTATTTTAGGCGTAAACCTAGGCAGACTAGGCTTTTTAGCCAGTACGCCTGCCGATACCATTCATGAAGCCGTAGAATCTTTACTCACCGGAAACTATGTACTGGATCCCCGTACATTAATTCATCTCGATGCGAGTATTCCCATCTTCGCCGATGCCCCCTTTGCCTTGAATGAATTTTCGTTACATCGGAAAGACTCTTCATCGCTGATAAAAATTCATACATATCTGAATGGAGAATTTTTATGTACCTATTGGGCCGATGGACTGATTGTTTCTACACCTACAGGATCTACTGGCTATTCATTAAGTTGTGGAGGTCCCATTATTTTTCCGCAAGCCAATAGCTTTGTGATTACACCGGTAGCTCCTCATAATTTGAACGTACGCCCATTAATCGTTGCCGACAATAGCATTATATCTTTCGAGATCGAAGGTCGTGCCGAGCACTTTTTATGCACCTTAGATGCCCGCTCTGAATCGATTGATAGTCGAGTTAGTCTAGCCGTGAAAAAAGAAAATTTTAGTATACAGCTCATCCGATTGGAAGGGCAAAACTTTCTGAATACACTGCAGACAAAATTATATTGGGGAGCCGATCGGAGAAATTAATCCCGACCTTATCCTTGTCGTAACCAGCGAAATACTTCCTTCCAACTTGGCTTTTTGCCGTACATTAAAATTCCGGTGCGATAAATTTTAGCACTCAGCCAGGTGAGGATCACAAAGCCTAGTATCAACAGCAACATAGACAATACAATTTGCCAAGAAGGAATGCCGTAAGGAATGCGCGCCATCATCACGATAGGAGATGTTAATGGAAACATACTACCAAAAATTGCCAAACCACTGTTCGGATCGCGGGTAGCCGACATCATGATAAAGAAAGCCACGATAATCGGCATGGTAACCGGAAAGGTCATTTGTTGGGCTTCTTGTGGATCTTCATTCACAAGACTTCCAATCGCTGCAAACATGGCAGCATAAATAAAGTATCCACCCAAAAAATAAAACAGAAAACAAGCCCCAATCAGCATCCAATCTTGCGCAAATAAAGTTTGCAAAAAAGAAACCATCTCACTGTTTGGGTTTGTTGTTTGCGTTAGCGTAGACTGATCTATGGGCAACGAAGAATGCAAACCAAGACCAGGAATAAAAAGCGGTAGAAATACATGAAGGAGTCCCGTTAAGACCAACCATAGCGTAAACTGTGTTAAACCCACCAAAGCAATTCCTATAATCTTACCCATCATCAGTTGAAAGGGACGAACGCTACTAATAATCACTTCGGCAATTCGATTGGTTTTTTCTTCAGACACACCCCGCATAACGCCCATGCCGTAAATCAGAATCACTAAATAAATCAAAAATCCTGTGGCATATCCTACCAAAGTAGAAATCTCTGTATGGGTTTCTTGATTGTTCTTTATATCATAACATGTAAGCTCGATATTGCTTTGGTCTATTGAATCTATTTTTGATTTATCAATACCCGCTTCTTGCATCAACTTTATTCGGTAAATTTCATCGAGCTGAGTACTGATAAATTGCTTCGTATTCAGACTCACACCGCCTTCTTTATACAAATAAAAACGATCCGGAGTTCCATGTTTGAATGGGTAGATATGTAATAACAAGTCGCAATCATTCTTCACCAATATCGAATCATTACTCTCTGTACTCGTGGCAATATATTTTATGGTGTAGGCATCAGAAGTAGTATCTAGTTTATCGACAAAGACACCGCTTTCATCCATCACAGCAATATTCTCTCTTTGTTCGCTGCGTGTAGCCATATACATCATGGTACTTGTAATGCCTACCATGGCAATAGGAATCAAAAAAGTGGTCACCAAAAATGATTTCTTGATTACCCGACTCAGGTATTCACGTTGAATGATAATCCAAATTTTGTGCATGGGAAATCTGTTTAATGGATTGGATTTTCGAAAGACCGGACAGCGCCTCCCTTTCCTTCTACCCATTGAATAAAAATATCATGTAAAGAAGGCAGCACTTCATGATAATTGCTAATACGAATTTTGTTTTGCAAACAATAGCGGATAATCTCATCGGCCTCATCTTGCGAAGCAAACTGCGCTTCGTAAACACCGGCACGTAGACAATGAAGATGAGGATGCTCTGGCAACTCACCATCAATTTCGAGATGGTATTTATTTTGCCGGAAGCGTTTTTTAACTTCCATCACATCCCCTTCCAATATCAACCTCCCTTGATTCATCAGTACAATTTCTTTACAAATTTCTTCTACCTGCTCCATCCGGTGCGTGGAAAAAATAATAGTAGTTCCTCGGGCTGATAAGGCGTGAATTTCTTCTTTGATGATGGCACTATTCACCGGATCAAGTCCGCTAAAGGGCTCATCTAAAATTAGTAATTTGGGTTCGTGCAAAACGGTAATCACAAATTGCAACTTCTGCGACATACCCTTACTCAAGTCTTCTACCTTTTTATTGCGCCAACTATCCATTTCTAATTTCTTAAACCAAGCATTGAGTTTCGTAGCCGCTTCTTGGCGGGTAAGTCCTTTTAACTGTGCCAAGTACATCGCCTGATCTTCTACCTTCATGCGCTTGTACAAACCGCGCTCTTCGGGCATATAGCCAATATCACGACTATGTTTATCGAGTTGAAAGGCTTCACCATCGAGTAATATGCTTCCCGAATCAGGCATTGTGATTCCCGTAATCATGCGTAGTAAACTCGATTTACCGGCACCATTTGGTCCTAACAATCCAAAAATCGCTCCCTTGGGAACCCGAAAACTGATATCATCTACAGCCCTTTGTGTGGCGTAATATTTTTTTAGCGATACAATGTCAAGCATAAATAAACATATGAAAAATCAACAGAAAGAATCACAAAAAAAGCCGATTCTCTCGAACCGGCTTTTCTATTTTTTTAATGGAAGTCTTCGTCGCTCACACCCGTATTCACCTCTACACTTTGCATATTCAGTTCTACCATGCCCATAGGGCCACCACTTTGTTTAATGACCTGTGGAAACTTCAATCCTGCCTTGCCATCTTGATAATTTAAATAATATGAAGTTTGTGTTTGCACTCCTTTTGGACCTTCTGCACTTTCTTCTGATTTTACTTTCAAACCCGTTTTTACATTATAATATTCCATCACCACATCACCATTGGCTTTGGTTACTTCTACTTGATAGGCGTCTTCATTATCTACTTTCTCAATGCCTTTTACACTGAGTTTGCATTCAGGAGCCAGGTAACCAAGCTCTTCACTCATATTGGCATCGGCTGCATATTTTTTTGTTTCCTCTTCGTCGAAATCCTTTTTTTGCCCTTGCATAGCCATATATCCTTTGGCTCCATCAAACACAATTTTTTGTAAAGAGTTCCCCATCATGCTAACATCCATCATGAGTTTATTAGGCGCTTTCCGTACGGTCTTAACACTAATCTTCATACCCTGAACTTCCATGTTCATGATTTGCGTTAGATCGGTTACCTTTTTCCAAGCATCCGTTCCGCCTGTAGCATCAATGTGTTTTTGAATCACACTGCGGGCCGAAACATTACTTGGCATAGCAGCTACGGGTTGCTCTTTAACCACATTGCCTTCTAGATCATATATCGTTACAGGTCCAAAGGCTTTCAGTTTTTCGGCGGTTGTTTTTTTATCGCCAGCTACTGTAATATAAGCTACACCCGGAGTAATATATTTTTGAGCTGCTGTGCGCACATCTTCGGCAGTTACGGCTTCAACATTTTTTAAATAATTACGGTAATAATCTTTAGGCATATTGTACTTGCGTTCGTTGATTGCGTAACGAGCTAAGGTGCGGGGATCTTCGAGTCCGAGGGCAAAAGTTCCGGCCATATAATTTTTAAACCCTTGTAGTTGTTCTTCAGGAACAAGCTCTGTACGAATCTTTGTCATTTCTTTCAGGATTTCAGCCACCGAACTATCTGTAGCCGCCGTGGTACTATTTGCCGTAGCCGAAAAGCTTCCACCAAAAGGCAGCTCATCACTTTTCACCGAAGAGTACGAACCGTAAGTCCAGCCATGTGTTTCACGCAAATTCTGAAACAATCGTCCAGTGCTTCCGCCCCCTAAAATTCCGTTAGCAACTTTCAGCTTCACCTCATCTGGCGAACCCGGTTTCAAGTCCATAGGATAGGTAATATCAATCACACTTTGTACAGCACTGGTTTTGTTGACTATCCCTACCGAGGCCCCTGCTGGCGGTTTCGGTGTTGAGTATTTAGCTACCGGAACCTCTTTCTTTTGCCATGCGCTAAAGTATTTATCGACTTGTATTTTTGCTTGTTCCATCGTAATATCTCCAACGATGGCGAGATAAGCTACATTGGGACGGAAGTAGGTTTCGAAATATTTTTTACAACGGTCGAGGGTAATCTTATCAATACTTTTTTCGGTAGTGATTTCACCATAAGGATGATTTTTACCATACTGAAGAACAGCCGTGATATTGCGGCTCATTGCCTCTGGATCATCTTGTTCTTGCGCTAGTCCGGATTTCGCCTGCTTCTTTAACTTATCTAATTCTGACTGCTGAAAATTAGGACTTGTCAACACCTCGGCGCAAAGGGCCAATAGCTTATCCGAATTTTTTGTGAGACTCTGCATATAAATACCCTCACTGCTGATATTCAATGTAGCACCCAGCATATCGAGCTCTTGATTAAACTGATCTTTCGATTTTGATTTTGTTCCGGCTGTAAGCAGCTCTCCAATCATATCTTGATAGCCCACCATTTCGCCTTGCAATTCTGGGTGAATGTCTAAATCGATAGAATAAGACACAGAAGGTAATTTATGATTTTCGACCACAAAAACCTTGATGCCATTTTTACTAACAAACGATTGAGCTGTACCCATTTGAACCAAGGGGGCCGGACCGGGCTTAGGACGAATACTGCGGTTAATATCTTGCGCAAAAATGCTGCTTCCCAACAAGAGGGTATATAACGTGAATATGATTTTTTTCATTGTGTACTTTTTTTTATTTGATCAATGGATTTAGTTCTTCCGACTGTCGGGTAAATAATACAATACCAATCGGTTATTCTTGTTGAAATATTTTTTGGCTACGCGCAACATATCTTCGGCGCTAACCTTTGTATAGCGTTCGAGTTCGGTATTAATTAAATTCGTATTCCCGAAATACACATGGTAATTCGCTAGATTTTCAACGATACCCAATACTCTTTGGTTTTGCGAAACAAATTCGTTTTCCATTTGGTTACGACATTTCTGCAATTCATCGGCGGTAACACCCGTACTCATCACCTTTTCCACCTCAGCATTCATAGAGGCCTCTAAATCTTCGGGCTTAACCCCCATATTGCTAATCCCGAACATCATCACCAATCCTGGGTCTTCAGATGGCAAACTAAACGCACCAGCAGC
>JBEISB010000144.1:0-5927 GCA_040375635.1 Chitinophagaceae bacterium
ATTTGCCTCATATAAACAATGTCAGATTGGAATAGTAACCCAAAAACCCAAGGATTTGGTAAGTAAAATTGTTGTCCTATTCCCATTTCGAAATAATTGGAATTCATTGGCTACCAATTATTTTAACCTAAAGTCTATGCTCACTGAAAAATATCCAACAATCTCAGAATGTATTGAGAAGTTTGAATCTAACAATAAACATGAAGATGATAATTTAAAAATGTACGATGTGAAATTTGATAAGTGTAAATATTATTGCCTTTTTGATACAGGAAAAGGTGAAATTGAATTATCAATAGAACATGATAATCTCTTAAATTGTTATATCAAACTCCTCTACGTAGATGCCACTAATAATCAAGAAGTATTGAGAGAAGCGATGGATGATTTGTAAGCAAATGAAAGCGGAATAAACGTTACGACACAGGCGGACCTATCTTATTAAAAATAGTAGAGACCAGAAACTACTTTATCAAACGGGGCGTATCTGAAAAGCCAAAAGAGTAAGAAAAATACATTAATTATGAATAAATTATTCTCAACAAAAACACTTTTAGTTGTCACCATTTTTCTATCTAGTTGTGCAAGTGTAAAAGTTACGCAAATCGGAAAACTAAACATGATTTCCAATAGAAATGTGGATAGTAAAACAGACTACACCCTGTTGAAAAGTTACATGGGAGCAAGTAACAAAGAAATTAAAAAAGCTAAAGCAACAACCTTGGAAGATGCCATTGACGAAACCGTTAGAAATACATCAGGTGGGGAATTCCTTAAAAACGTAAAAGTATATTTAGTTGAAAGTAAAAATAAAATGTATTACGCCGTTGAAGGTGATGTATGGGGTATTAAAGGCCAGGAAAATTTTAGAGGGTTTATCGTTGGCGATATGGTTCAATGGAAAGATATGTTAGGCAAAGCGCATAAAGGAAAAATAACAGGACTTATTGATAGCAAAGAATGTATGATTAAAGAAGAAGGGAAGTCTGATAGCAAATCGGTAGAATATGATAGGTTAACAAAAATTAGTGAGTAAATAAAATTGCCCAAACTACCAAACTGATACCCTCGCTGCTAAACCTTCTCCTCCCTTAGCGCATCAATAAACCGACTAAATATTTTATTGAAAACATCAACCGAAAATTGTTGTGCCCAAGCATGTATCTCTTGATGATTGCGCAAAGGATTTGATTCAAAATGCGTAACAGCAAGCTGTATAGCCTCTGCCTTTTGTTCCTTAAAAAAATAACCACTCAATCCGTCTTTTACGGTTTCGCGATACCCTCCATAATCTAATGCCAATACGGGCGTTCCCGTAGATTGAACTTCTACACACATAATACCGAAATCTTCTTTGGCAGCAAATAAACAGGCTTTCGCATTTTGCATGTACAACAATAACTCATCATCATGCTGATAGCCTAACCACACAATGTTTTTCGACGATCCAATCCATTTGCTAATTTTTCGCCCCTCCTGACTCTCCCCAATTAACACTAGCTTTTTATCGGGCATGGCCATAAAGGCCTTAATGATAATGTCCATCTTTTTATATGGCACAAAACGCCCCACCGCGAGATAAAAATCTTGTCGCGGATTTGCATTAAGAATAAACTTATGGGTTTGAACAGGCGGATAAATCACCGTAGATTCCCGACCATAGATAGAAAGAATTTGCTGCTGAATATGTTTCGAATTGGCAATAAAATGGGTTACGCCTGCCGATGTTTTTAGATCCCATTTCTTAATCCGTGGCATTATTTTTTGGGCCAGCCACTTTTTTATCGGTGGCAATTGCTGCATATAATCTTGGTGCAAATACCATGCATAGCGCATCGGAGTATGACAATAACAAATATGCATTTTCCCTCTCGGAATGCGAGCTCCTTTGGCGACAGCATGCGACGAAGTAATGTATATATCCGAGACTCTAATGCTGAAGTGGGCGATAAAAAAGGGCAATAAGGGTAACAAGGACTTATAATACCATTCGATACCGGGCAGGTGCTGTAACATACTGGTATGACAGGTTTTTTCTTGCAGAATATCTTTGCGATCGCCAAGCGGTAATTTATTAAACAAGGTATACAACGCAATATCTTCATGCGCGTAGAGGGATAGAATTTCTCTCACTACCTTCTCTGAACCGGCATTGACCCGCAGCCAATCATGAATTAATGATATCTTCATGCGCCTGCGATTGAATGAATTATTTTTGAGGCAGCGACTTTATAGTCATAGTCCGCGGGCAAGGTAACCACCGAAACCTCCCCTGTCTCAAAATCTGCAGCCGTTTCTCTTAGTTGTTGGGCAATATCTTCCGCATCACTGGTTGAACAATATCGAACCTTCTGTTGATACAATTCATGATATACCGGAATATCCGAACAAATTACCCGGCAACCAAAATGCAAAGCCTCTAGGATAGGCAAGCCAAAACCTTCATACAAAGACAAAGAGCATAATATAGCGGCTCGCTGATAATATTGAAGGAGCAATTCATCATCCCCATGACGCACATAAAAGATATTGGGATGATCAGGAAGCTGCGTCCAAGGATAAATCTTGGCCCTGTTTCCAAATATAACCAAGCTATAGTTTGAGGCTAATCCACTTTGAAGAAATCCTTTATAGAGAGCTACAAGATTCTTTCGGGCCGAGAGCGAGCCAACCATCAATATCATTTTCTCTTTGGGATATTGTTTAGCCTTTTCCTGTTTCATCCATGCAGCCAATCCATTATACGTAACTTGGATTTTGTGAGCATGAAGGAAATAGGTCTGCATGATTTCTTGCTTTATCGTTTCGCTAACTGTAAATATACCCTTTCCCTTTTTCAATAAGCGCGGAATGAGCCATCGGTAGCCCATAACAAACAATACATGTTGAGCTCGGGGAGATTGTAGAAAAGCCAAATCATGCACGGTAATCCATTGATTTTTTAACCATAAAGGGCCCGTATTCCCCGGAGAAAACAGAACCGCCTCCGGATGCCTGCGCATAAAGTGTGTAAGGGTTATTTGTTCCCAGATATGCCCGGTAAAAGGACCCAATGTTTCTGCTTGCAAGCATTCTGCCCATTTTGTATGAAGGATATTGCGCGGACAAACAAAAAGCGTATCGGGTTGCGCCAATTTGATTTGCATACTTATCTCAAAAGCATACCTTTGTACCCCTGTTAAGGGTTGCGTCAAAAACCTTGCATTTACGACAATCATTGGCGATTGAGAGTGAATTTATAGAGCCTGCAACTTACAGCATCCCATACTGCTATGCAATTTTTAATTCAACTTTATGCTCTGAGTAAACGCAATGTAATTTTGCGTTACAAGCACTCATTGATTGGATTTTTATGGGGATTTATTAAACCGCTCATCTACCTTTTTATATTTATCGTCATTTTTAGTGCCCAATTCTCAACAGTAAGTCACTATGTGCTCTATGCAACCTCCGGCATCATTTTTTGGTTTTTCTTTTCCAATATTGTCAGTCAGGGTATACAAAGTTTTGTGTTATCGGCCGGTATTATTAAGTCCGTGCAAATACCCGTAATCCTCTTTCCCTTGGCTGAGGTACTCACCGAATTATTTAATCTAGGCTTAGCCCTCGGCGTCTACTTTACCCTTATGCAATGGTTTGGCCTTCAATACACCTTTGTATTACTATGGTTACTTCCGGCCTTATTTTTATTCTCGATGTTTGCGTTTAGTGTTGCGCTATTCTTGGGGACCTTAAACGTGTATTTTAGAGATATTGGCATCCTATGGAACACCGTACAACCCGCTCTTTTTTATCTCACCCCTATCGCTTATACCGAAGCCTTAATTCCTAGTCGATTTGCCTTTGTGATACGCTTCAATCCTATTTATCATTATATCAAACTCCTGCGGGTTCCGATTTACGAATCTATTTCGCCCTCTCCCCTACTTTGGCTGCATTGTTCGGCACTGAGTATTTGCTCATTAGGGTTTGCCTTGTTTATATTTCATCAACTGAAAAATCAATTCATTACTTCGATATGAGTGTGTTGATAGAATTACATAAGGTTCATATTCGCTACCGAACGAATCGGGCAGGTATACATTCGGTGAAGGATTTCTTTACAAGTTGGGTGAATCCGTTTCAAACAACTTCTATCTTGAAAGATATCAGTCTTCGTTTAGAGAAAGGACAAAGTTTGGGCATTTTAGGTAGAAATGGTTGTGGTAAAAGCACCTTACTTCGGGCCGTAGCAGGTATTATAAAACCTTCTTCGGGTCAGTGTATTCGTCGCGGAACCGTTGCTCCTATATTGGCTTTAGGAGCCGGACTCGAACTCGAATTGAGTGGTTACGAAAATATCCGTTTATTACTTGCCTTATATGGAAAAAAAGCCAGCCCAGAGGCTATAGAAGCCATCGTTCAATTTTCAGAACTTGATGATGCCACCTTGCAACAAGCGGTAAAATGTTATTCGTCGGGGATGTTGGCCAGACTAACCTTTTCGATATCCTTTTCGCAAGATTGTGATCTCTATATCATCGATGAGGTGATGGCCGTTGGCGACATGGGTTTTCAAGGTAAATGCAAATCGCGGATCCGGGCATTACAAGATGCCGGAAAAAGCTTTTTATTTGTTTCTCACTTTCCCGATGAAGTAGAGAAGATTTGTGAACAGGCCGTATTGTTAGATGAAGGTCGATTAATTCAGCAAGGAAGCGCAACAGAAATATGTCAACATTACAGAAACCTCTTCATGTAAACAAAATCGTGCCTGGCACCCGGCCTATCATTCTTGTTGGCCATCAGCGTAACGATATCGATTACCTGAGTCTGCTACTGTCTAATCATCTCAAACATCCGTCGATGGCCCAACGAGAGGGGGCGCTGACTGTACAAGATAATTATTTTTCTTCTCCTTTTTTATATCATTTCGTTCATCACAATCAATCTGAAACTGCAGAGGATGACATTATTCGGATTTTGCAATTGCATGTAGAAGAAGGTTTCGATACCCAAAAACGATGGGGACTAGCCATTCCGTATTCTTTGTATACCATGCTTAAAAAAGCGAATGCCTTCGAGAATGCCTTGTTTCTTTTTCTGCTGAGTGAAACGGAGAATGTATTGGATTTATCTTCAGACAAGCTCCCTCCGATGAATGAGATGATGAGTGAATTAGAAGAAAATACACACACAATCTTTAACACGATTTATTTCTACAGTAACCCTTTACGGATTCTACAATATTGTCAACAAATCCTAGATGTTCGTTTATTCGATGTAGAAAAAATCACACCGCAACCTTTTGAAGTGGCTGATAATCGTTGGCATAGTAAAGAAGATATTTTCCGCTTGCGACAATTAGATAGCCTACGCCCATTATACAGCCAGGCACAATCGTTACTCTATATCATACATCCATCATCGGTCATTTCACCCACACTAATTTCAGCTCGAATTACTTCTTTATTGTTGAGTCTGCCCGAGAACCTTACTATCCTGATTGTGGGCAATGATATGGCGCTGAACGAAATACCCCATTGGGATCAGTTGCGAAGCATAGCTGATATTGAATCTTTATCGACGACCCAAGGCGTCGTGCAGACAATCAATACCTTGTTGGCTTCGCGTAATGAAGATTTGATATTCTATGACGATCTGCAACTACAATTCAGCTATGCGGAGATGTTCTCCAAAGTATTGGAACAAGACAACAGCGCTGCCTTTTCAGTCATAGGATTTGAGCATAAAAAAGCATCAATATCCTTGGCCGAAATCGTAAGCACGGTTCATCCGGTTCATAATTTACTGTTTCGTCGTAATGACTGTCAACAGCTTGGTGGTTTGGATGATAGTCTTGGTATTGAAGCCAGCTTATGGGATTTGGGTATTCGGCTCTTAGCATCGTCAACAAAAAAAGTTGGTATACTGAGTGGTGAAATCTC
>JBEISB010000036.1:0-14989 GCA_040375635.1 Chitinophagaceae bacterium
CTGTAATCTACTTTGTCTTCACCCACTTTACCTGTTGCCATCCAATGTCCAGTTAATTTGTCAAGTAAGTTGTCGTTAAAAAAATCCTGATTGCATTTTGTTGCTTCTTTTATTTCCCAGCTATTAATCTTTGGTATTCGGTTATCACAAATACATGCACAATGTTTATTTGTCACCATTTCCAATCCATTAATTTTCATAATGTTATTATCGGCTCCTTTTATATAACCAGAAATAAATTCATCTCTTTCCCCAAATGAAATGCCATCTTTTGATTTTATAACTTGAGCACAGCAAGGAAGGGTATATAATACAATAAAAGTGATGAGAAGTAATCGAAAACGATTCATTTGGTTAGCGTTTTTATTTTTTCGTAATATCTAGTCACCATTGAATTTTCTATACTTATCCATTAAGATAGCCAATCAAGACAAACATCCATCTGTATTCCTGACATCATACAGTAAGACATACTCATCAAACCTTCCCCAAAAACCGTTGCGTAAACAATAAGTCTACTTACCATTCAAATTCAGATTCTATTTTTTCTTGCAAGTGTGTGATAAAGGTTAAAGTCGCCGGACAATATTCTATATTTTGCTTATGGATATGATTATAGTCGGCAAAGGGCTTCCGTTTGAAGTGAGGAAATTTGGCGCAATCTTCGGGCCTGATCTCATAAATAGAACATTTGTTATCGTCGAGATTTAAAAACTGACAAGGCTGTATCCGATTTACCTTATCACCATTCTTTTTATCAGTCTCTAGCCACTTATTATAAAAATCTTTTTCACTCATCCGAAAATGAGCTGATATTCTTTTCAAATCCGCTTTGGTAAAGGTTGGCGTCATGACTTTACAACAATTAGCACAACTCAAGCAATCTACTTTGGCCCAAGCTGCATCGCTAGCTTCATCTACCAAGGCATTGATACCGGTAACCGTTTTATCATCGAATTTTTTTAAAAACCGATGCAAGGATTTCTTTTGGGATTGATAATTTTCTTCGTGTTGGGTAAGGAGATTGTTAGACACAATAATGGGTTGAGGCGTAAATATACTAAGCTTCTTGTTTTTGTTTCGCATTGAATGTGCTCAAAATAGTTAAGCTTCCTTTAGGGTCGCCAAAGCATATCGGATTTGTCCGAAACTATACTGGTTATTCAATAAATTCCATATTGAATTCAGCTTTTTATCTTCAGCTTGTTGCCATGCCTGCAATATCCTTTGCCAATCTTCGGTTTGTAATACCTGATCTATCGACAATTCTCCACTCCTGATAAACGTGGCTAAATGACCTTCAATGGTACTCACTGCCATCTTTCGAATCAGGGCTATTTCCTCTTCTCTCTTTCCTGCTAAAAAAAGAGATAAGCTCTCGCGGGCACTATCTCCTTTTTCTCGTTTCGTTTTCGGTAATGCCTTCTCTTTATTTTCGGCAAAAGCGGGTATTGTGCATAATGATGTACCCATAAATTCGGCCTTCCGCAGTTGCTGAATTTTATCATACAAGAATTCTTTAGCCTTTTCTACTTCTTTAACGTACTTCTGCATCTTAGCCCGCGAGACCATATCATCTGTATACACTTGTAAAGGCTGATAGATATCAGTGTGCACTGTATTGACAAAATAATGAATGGCCTTTGTGGTTCTGTCGATAAGCATACGGGTATCCTGACGCTGAGCGGATTCACGAATCAACTGTTCGAGTTCGATTTTAAAATTACGCGCTATATTATCTTGTTCTCTGAGTTGTCGTAGTAAATTCCGAATAAACGAAACAGCTGTCTCCTTATCAGGATGATATTTCAACTTCATGGTTGCTTCTAACAAATTCAATAAGGCATCGATGCTTGACTGCCACTGAAACAAACCGATAAGATGCTGGCACTGATATTGAAATTGTTCTTGCCTGAGCTGAACTTGTAAAGCGGCTTCGGGAATCTCTCTGTTAGCTAGTCTGCTAATTCTCTCATCTGTTAATATTGCCTCCTCCTGAATCCGCGAATGTAATATTAAGCCCTCGAGACTGCGACAACGGCTCAATGCCACATAAACTTGTCCGGGTGCGAATGCTTTTCCGGCATCGATAATCGCTTTATCGAAAGTTAAACCCTGACTTTTATGGATAGTAATGGCCCAAGCCAATCGCAAAGGATATTGTTTGAACTGTCCATTGAGTTTTTCTTCGATGCTATTTTTTTCTTTGTTATACGAATAGGTAATCTGATCCCAACTTGCTCTTTCTACCATGATCTCCTCCTCACTGTCCGGAAAGCTAACCTTGATTTCATCTTCTACTATCGAGGCTATAGTTCCTATTTTACCATTGTAATAGCGCTTTTGGTTCGAGGGATCGTTTTTGATAAACATCACCTGAGCACCCACCTTAAGGTATAATATTCGTTCGGTAGGTAATTGCTTTTCATTAAAATCGCCCTCTATCTCACCCTGAAACGTATACACACTTCCAGGTAGTTTTTGTAAAGCGGCTTCATTCATGGTATCCGCTTTATGATTGTGTGTCGTAAGGGTAATAAATGAATCACGGTTTTGTGCCGATAAATCATAGCGTTCATGCAAAGCCTCTAAATCTCCGTAAGCTAATTGTCCGCTTCGTATATGATTCAGTAATTGAATAAACGCCTCATCTTTCTGGCGGTATATTTTTTTTAACTCGAGATAAATGAGATTGGTTTGCTTCAGAATCATGGCATCAAAAAAGAAAGGACTTTGATAATGCAAATCCAGAATAGACTTTTCATTATCAGTAACTACTGGCGGTAGCTGGTATAAGTCACCAATAAAAAGAATTTGCACACCCCCAAAAGGTTGTTGGTTTTTTCGATATACCTTTAAGATGAGATCAATAGCATCTAATGTATCACTACGCAGCATGCTTACCTCATCTATCACCAGCAATTCAAGTTTTTCGATAATGGCTTTTTTAGCACTGCTCATCTTTAGATTTCGAATTAAGCTGTGTTTATTCACCACCTCTGCATTAGATCCGAAACCACCCAGTACATCCGGTAAAAAGGGTCCGGGCGGCAATTGAAAAAATGAATGCATAGTAACACCACCTGCATTAATGGCCGCTACCCCTGTAGGGGCAATAATTACCATATTTTTTTGAGTATGATCGCGCAGGTAGCGGAGAAAAGTAGTTTTTCCTGTACCTGCCTTACCCGTGAGAAATACATGACAACCTGTGGTGTTCACAAAATCGAAGGCCAAGGAAAAAGCCTGATTTTGGTTGTCGATAGGAGTTGAAGATTGCATAAGAGATAAAGGATTCACTAAAGTTACTTGCCAATGGTAAAGATGCATTCTGTGGCTTGGATTAACAAAAGGAAATAAAAGTTAATCTGATTCTTTTTCCAATTTTTTGGGTAGTCCATAGATTTTTCTAGTGATTCCTCATTTGAAGAATGCGGTGGTTCGATATTATTTCCCATCCCTTCAAAAAGGTTCTGTCGCTGCTGCAGTCAGACGACAGAACGCTATCCAATCGGGCTTTCCTTAGCCTTTTCCTTTTTTGTCTAGCATCAAAATATCATTCACGACTACTTCAGTGATATATCGCTTTACCCCGTCTTTATCGGTATAATCGCGATGGGTTAGTTTGCCCTCAATGGCAACCTCACTGCCTTTATCGAGAAACTTTTCGCTAATGTCGGCCAAATTTCCCCAGGCAATCAAATTATGCCATTGGGTTTCTTCGACCTTTTCGCCTTGCTTGTTTTTGTAATTCTCATGAGTGGCTATGCTAAACTTAGCTATTTTTTGTCCGCCATCTAAGGTTCTGATTTCCGGCGTATTGCCGAGGTGCCCAATGAGTTGCACCCGATTGCGCATTGCATTCATAGTTGATAGGTTTTTTGTTTACAATAAGATTTGGTAAGCGAAAGTTGCTGTACAGGCCTAACTAGTATCGGCAGGTTGGTCAACAACTTTAGCAAGACAAAGATGGGTAATAAGACAACTACTATACAGAAAACAAGTGCTTACATCCGAAAATAAACGATAGTACACGGGTAATCAACTAGGCACAACCTGAATTTTGTTTACAGTACCGGAACGATTCAAGGCTATTAAAAGACATCCCAACCAATTTCGTCTACCCTCCCTTCTGTAATATAAAACAATCCCGCATTGGCATTCTCTTCTAATAGCTTTTCGTTAGGACGCAAGGTGCCAGAAAATTCGAGCGAAATTGTCTTTTTATAGCGATTCAGACCCGTTACAATAATACCTGCATTGCCTTTAAAATCTTCATATGCTTTATACGAAGTAGGCATATCTGTTGGACGATAACCTTTAGGAAGAAATGCCAATTTACAAACCATAGTCATCTCATGATTACTAGTATCTGATATAGTACGGTGAGGCAAATCTGTTATCTCCGCAAATCCATTCAATTGCAACCAGATTACTGATTCATCATCAGCCATGAAAAACAAATCTAACATATTAGATGAGCGGATATAAACGGGTTTACTTACCCTTTTAGCCCGATATAATCGTCCATTTACGCGGCATTGCAATACACCTTCGGCCAACTTATCGGCATGGGTTCGCATCATATTACTCCCATAAGAGGGTCGGGTAGAAATCGCCTTCATGATATCCCCACGAGTAGGTACAAATCGACCGCAACGCATGGCAATTGATAGATTCTCGGGACTATTCGCTACGGGTACCGAAGTGGCTGTTTTCGAGGATATGATATTTTTAATTTGCAACTCGGTACCATCTTCTAAAAAATAAACCTTATCCTTTTCAATACGACCGCTGCGTAAGGTTCCACTCACCGAATATTCATCGGTATTCCCCACCTGCATACCACTCGATATAACGAGTTCGAAAGTGTATTGCGCTTGCGATGCCGTAGAAAAAAAAGAAAAAATCAAACCCATACAAACACGAAAAAGTTGAGCCGCCTTCCTATTTATTTTCGTGTTCATTTCGTATTTTTTAAAAATTATTTTTTTTCCATGAGGAATCTAATCCTTACTGCTTATTATTTTAAACTGATTCTTGTAGAAGAGGTACGATTTTTCAATAAACAATCATAGCGTGTAGTTGCCAACAGATACAGGCCCCTGTTTATTCTTCATCCTCTTTCTTTTTCTTTTCGAGTAATGATTTTTTAGGTACTATTTTTACTTTACTATCTTTTTTCAAGGTACGGGCAATCGCGCCAAAGGGAGCTACCACCACTTGTTCTCCTTCTTTCAATCCTTCGGTGATTTGTATATTCATGTTATCCTGCACACCTGTTTTTACTATGTTAAGCCGGACGGTATTCGTGGCATCTACAACAAACACATACTCTTTAAGCTCATCATTTTTTTCTTCATTGGCATTTTCGTCCTCACGGGTAGTCACTGCATTAATCGGAACCGCTAATACCTGCAACTGATGCTTGGTTAATATTTCTACAGAAGCCGACATCCCCGGACGAAATGGAAAATGCTTTTTATCCGCACTGACCAAATCAGCATAACTATCGCGCAACAATTCGATACTCACGGTATAATTGGTTACCTGATCGGTGAGCGAAGATAAACTTTGTTGTAATCCGGTGGCTGTGCTCGATTGTGAAATTTGAACGACCAAGCCTTTAAAGATTCTGCCCGGATAAGCTTCTACTTCTACATTCGCTGTATCGCCTTGCTTTACTTTTTGAATATCATTTTCTCCTACCTCTACATCTACTTTCATTTTACTCATATCCGCTACCCGCATAATTTCGGTACCTGCCATCCGCGCTGTACCCACAACACGTTCTCCTTTTTTTGTAAACAACTTTGAGATAATTCCATTCATGGGTGCATAGATGGTAGTCTTATTGAGCGTTTGCAAAGCTTCAGACACATTAGCTTCGGCACTCGCCACACCAAACTCATTACCTTTAATATTTTCGAGGGCTGCTTTATAATTGGCTTGAGCCGTTTTATAAGCTGCTTCTGCACTTTCGAATTCGGCAGCACTAATTACTTTTTGCTCAAACAAATCACGGTTTCGTGCAAAAGTAGAGGAAGCCTGATCGAGCTGTGCCTTGGTTTGTAAGGTAAGGGCCGAAGCATTCGATACCGATGCTTTGGTTTGATTGAGTTGTGCATTGGCCTTATTTACCATAGACTGATAAATAGTTGCATTGATCGTAGCAAGCACTTGTCCTTTATGCACGCTATCCCCTTCTTCTACATACAATTCTGTAATCTCTCCCGAAACATCAGGACTAATTTTTACTTCCGAAACCGGATAGATTTTACCGCTGGCTGTCACGCTCTCGACAATATCATGCAAGCCTACTTCCTCGACGGCTACCTTGGTCATTTCACTCCCACCTATCATACCCGTCTTCTGCAAGGCAATCATAGTGCCTAACACAATCAAGACAATGGCCACGAGCCAATAAATTTGTTTTTTTGTCATACCCTTATTACAATTTAATTGGGTTACCCATATAATAATCGAGCACTTTTAGTTTAAAAATCAAGTCGTACTTGGCCGATAATACCGATGAACTTGCATTAAATAATGTGTTCAGGGTAGAGGTATATTCGAAGGTGCTTATCATGCCAATATTATATCGTTTGCCGGCAAAATCCATAGCCCGCTGAGCAGCCTCTTCACTACGTTTGGCCGCAATATACTTTTGGGCCGATGCACGGGCTTCTTCATAGGCCTTATAAATATCTTGCTTTAATTTCAGTTTATCGCTATCGAGCGTAATCTGTTGCGATTGCAATCCTAGTTTGGCTTTTTCGATATTGTTATGCGCAGTTAACCCATTGAGGATAGGCACCGAAACTGCGATGCCAATATTCGCTCTGAGATTATCTCGATACTGCAGATCTAAGGGTTTGGTTTGCGTATCAAAGTGATAGTTAGGCTGTGTAATCGGATAATCTGTGCTTCCTATCTTGATACTTCCAACAACCGTTTCGCCGGTATAAGTTTGTCCCACTATGGTTTGATTCGCCGACGAAAAACTGGTACCTAGATTAGCCACCAAAGATAATTGCGGATATTGCAAAGACCGGGTGAAAGCTAAACCACGCTTGGCCGATTCTAATTTCAGCGCATTATATTTCATGCGATACTGATTCTGAGTAGCCGTTTCAAAAATGGCTTCAGCATTGGGCAAGGCAGATAAGGCACTAAGCTGGGCAATATCGATATCAGGTGCTTGTATGTTAAACGGTGTTTCGAAGTCAATATTCATCAATGCCCGTAACTGTAGAACCGATATGCGCTCATCAGACATGGCACTTACCCAAACAGCACTATCGCTCGATACCTGCGACAACATTTGGGCTACATTGAGCTCGGGTACTTTTCCTGCCTTGGCAAATGTTTCGGTTTGTTGAAATTGTTCGTTACTAAGCTTTAGTTTGGCCTCACTCACTTTTACTTGCTCGCGGGCCAAGAGAACACGTAAAAATCCGGTAGCAATATTTAAGGCAATATCATCTTTAAGTTGATTGTAACTAGCCTGCGATGCTTCATAATCGAGGCGACTTTGGGCTGATTGGTATTTTTTTTGAAACCATCCAAATAACAATGTCTGGGTAGATACCCCTAAACTATTATACCCAAAACCCTTACTCACAAATTGATTCGAAGTCGGGTCGATAGATCTACCATACGACTCACCTACTGAGGCATCGGCATTTAAGCTTGGCATTCGATTATTCACCTGCTGCTGCCAAACCAAACGCGCCATACGTTCGTTTATTACGGATTCTGCTATCTGCAAATTGTTATCCATAGCATATTCGATACAATGTTGCAGCGACCACGAACGCTCTGCAGAAGTCATTGAATCTTCTGCGTGTTTTTGTGCTTGAAGCAAACCAGCGTGCAAACAAAACACTGTCAACAATGGGAGTCGAATACCGATCTTCATGATAGCAAAAGTAAAGGAATCTACGGCGAAAATTACGAAAACAATTTCTAGTACCTTTACGTCTCATAACGTGAAAATATGAATACAGATGTGCTGGTGATTGGCTCGGGAATAGCCGGACTAACCTATGCCTTAAAGGTAGCTGCGGCGCGACCCGATCTTCAAATCGTTATGCTCACTAAAACAAACGAAGAAGAAACCAATACCAAATATGCACAAGGTGGCGTAGCTGCTGTATTTGATCATGATACCGATAGTTTCGAAAAACATATTCATGATACCCTCATAGCCGGCGATGGATTATGTCAACGTTCTATTGTTGAACTCGTCGTTAAAGAAGGTCCCGAACGAATGCAGGAACTGATACAGTGGGGAGCCGATTTCGATAAAGATGATAAGGGTACGTTTAAATTGGGTAAGGAAGGCGGACATAGCGAAAACCGCATCTTGCATCATAAAGATATTACCGGACAAGAAATGGAGCGTGCCTTGTTACAACAATTACATGCCCATAAAAATATTCAGGTACTCGATCATTGCTTTGTTATTGATATCATTACCCAACACCACTTGGGCAGTTTGGTAACCAAGGCCACACAGGGTATACAATGTTATGGCGTATATGTATTGAATTTAAATACCCACCAAACCGAAAAAATATTATCGAAGGTAACGGTAATGGCTACAGGGGGCTGCGGACAAGTTTACCGCACCACTACCAATCCTAAAATTGCTACGGGCGACGGAGTAGCTATGGTGTACCGCGCCAAAGGTCGTATCGAAAATATGGAGTTCATTCAGTTTCATCCTACGGCCTTGTTCGAACCGGGAAAACGATTTGGGCAATCATTCTTGATTACTGAGGCGGTTCGCGGTGATGGGGGCATTTTACGCAATAGCAAGGGCGAAGATTTTATGCCCCGATACGATGCCCGAGCCTCATTAGCCCCACGAGATATTGTAGCCCGAGCCATCGATAATGAATTAAAGGTTTTGGGCGACGAACATGTTTATCTCGACTGCCGACACATGGACCTGCAAAAATTTATTACCCACTTTCCGAATATTTACGAGAAGTGCTTAAGTGTTGGAATCGACATTACGAAGCAAATGATTCCGGTTGCCCCTGCCGCACATTATAGCTGTGGTGGCATTAAAACCGACGCAAACGCTTGCTCGTCTATCGAACGCTTATATAGTTGTGGGGAGGCCGCTAGTTCGGGCTTGCATGGTGCGAATCGACTGGCCAGTAATTCTCTGCTCGAGGCCTTGGTGTTTGGTCACAGAGCGGCCCTGCATAGTATAGAACACATCAACTCATATACCATTCCGATTGGCATTCCCGATTGGAATGCAGAAGGTACCAGCGAACCCAAAGAAATGATTCTGATTACCCAAAGCATCAAAGAATTACAATTGGTAATGAGCGATTATGTTGGGATCGTACGCAGCAATATTCGTTTAGAACGTGCCATGAAACGACTCGATTTGCTGTTTTTCGAAACCGAACAATTGTATAAAACAACGGCCTTATCGCCTCAATTGTGCGAGTTACGTAACCTCATTACAATTGCTTATCTGGTTGTAAAATGCGCCCAATTTCGAAAAGAAAGTCGAGGATTACATTTTACCCTCGATTATCCCGAAAAGCTCGAGCGTATCGAAAATATTATCCTCTAACGACTGTCTTTACTTGTATTTTTTGTTGACTCATCGACCCTGCAACAAGCATCCCATGGGCGATGGCACCGTTCATCTGTCTAGCCTTGTGGCAGCAAGGGTATTTGTGTAATTATCGACTTAGCTTAATAACATTATCATAATAGTCTGCCGAAGTTCGGTCAGCGTATGTGAATTGAAAATTAGTAAGCGTTAAAGTATTAATGGTAAAGGTATCATAGTCGAAAAGCAATTTTGTATCGCTCAAAATAGCGTAATCGATGGTATCATAACTACCACCTACCGATATATAGGCCTTGTTGTTTGATTTAAAATCAACATAATCGCCAGCAGCACCGTTAATTGTATCAATAAAATCAACATTGGTAGTTTGGCCAAGATAGTTTATATCGTAATTGGCTACAAAATTCCATTTAGTTTGTATTTTCTGTTGGGTTGTAAGACTTGTATTTGTTGTAGTATCGTCTTTTTTACAAGCACTCAATAAGGCGAGTAAGGCTAGGGCAGTAAGGGTAATTTTTTTCATTGTCTTTTTATAATTGCAGCAAAAGTAATGCATGATGCATATTATCATTCATAATGAGACAAATTAAAATTAATTCGCGAGATATATTTCATTTGACCTATTGCTAAAAAACACTTAGATGCTTGCATGGTGCCAACGCCACTATCGCCACATAACCGCAGTTTGATGACCCCCAAAAAATGACAAACACCCTATTGAGTACGATAAAGTTTTCTTAAGCAAAGGGTGCTGAATATTGTTTGCTTACTTTTGTGGCATGCAATGGTATACCCCTTCATTAACAAGCTACCACCGATTAAAAACGCGTGAGGTAAAAATTGGACAATTGATTATTGGTGGTGAGCATCCGGTGCGGATACAAACCATGACCACTACCGATACGCTCGATACCGAAGCCACCATAGCCCAAACCATTCGTTGTATAGAAGCCGGCGCCGAATTGGTGCGCATTACAGCCCCCAGTAAAAAAGAAGCCGAAAATTTACAGGCTATCAAAGAGGGCTTATTAGCAAAAGGATATACAGTGCCGCTGGTAGCCGATATCCATTATACACCTAATGCCGCCGAAATAGCTGCCCGCATTGTTGAAAAGGTAAGGGTAAATCCGGGCAATTATGTCGACAAGAAAAAGTTTGAACAACTCGAATATACCGACGCCGAATATCAAGAAGAAATTGAACGCATACGCGAACGCTTTACCCCACTCGTTTTGATATGTAAGGAACATGGAACGGCCATGCGAATCGGCACCAATCATGGCTCACTCAGCGATCGTATTATGAGTCGCTATGGCGACACCGCCTTGGGTATGGTAGAAAGCGCCATGGAATTTTTGCGCATTGCCCGCTCACACGATTATCATCAGATTGTATTAAGCATGAAGAGTAGCAACCCGCAGGTGATGGTACAAGCTTATCGCTTGCTGGTAAAACATATGCAAGAAGAGTTTGGCGAATGTTATCCCTTGCATTTAGGGGTTACCGAGGCCGGCGACGGCGAAGATGGTCGTATTAAAAGTGCCATGGGTATAGGAACCTTATTGGCCGACGGCATTGGAGACACCATCAGGGTTTCGTTAACCGAAGACCCAGAATTTGAGTTGCCCGTATGCCGAGATATTTTAGCCATTGCCCAACAGATGTCCGCACAAAAAGGCAGCGTGCCCGAAATAGAGAAACTACCCTATTCTCCTTTCGAATTTCGGAAAGCCAAAAGTATATCCGTAAAAAACATAGGGGGCGAACATGTGCCTATAGTCATTGCAGACGTTTGCAAAATGGGTAATCTCGAAGCAGCCGATTTAGAAGCTGTTGGCTATGTGTATAAGTCAGACGACGACAAATGGATTGTAAAAGATACGGCTGCCGACTACTTGTTTGTCGATCAGATTCCGGATTTCGAACTGCCGGGTACCTTAGGTCTTATAGCGTATCCTGCCGTATGGATGCATCATCGCGACAAGCCTAATGTATATCCCATTTGGGAAGCCACTCAATATTTATATCTCAAACCCGAAGAGGCCGGCTCAATTAATTTTGTGATGCTAGATGCCTATTCAGATGTATATCCTCCTCATTTTTTAATGCTCTTATTTCAGAAACTCAAGACCGATTCGTCGGCAGTGATTTGTTTGAGTTCGCTAAACCCAAACAGCATGCAAAGTGTTAGGCGAATGGCTGTAGCATTGATGCGCGAAGAAGTGTTAAACCCTGTGGTGCTTATCTCTGATAGTGCACATTCGAGTTTAGGACAATCATTAGCACACTATGCCGTAGAGTGCGGGGCATTATTGCTCGATGGATTTTTAAATGGCATCTGTTTAGGACATCATTTTGGGAATGCTGCTATTACTACACCGTTTGCACAGATCAATTCGATAGCTTTTGGTATTTTACAAGCGAGCCGTTCTCGTATTTCCCGAACAGAATATATTTCATGTCCGAGTTGCGGCCGAACACTGTTTGATTTACAAGAAACGACGGCTCGTATACGAGCAGTCACCCATCATCTTAAAGGCGTAAAAATTGCCATTATGGGCTGTATCGTAAATGGTCCCGGAGAAATGGCCGATGCCGATTTTGGTTATGTAGGTAGTGGTGTTGGCAAGATTACCTTATATAAAAACAAAGAAATTGTAAAACGAAATATAGATTCGGCAGTGGCAGTAGATGAGTTGATTGCCTTATTAAAAGAACATGGTGCCTGGACAGAATCTATCAATGCTTAAAACATAAAGTATGAAAAAGGGAATCCTTATTTTATTGGCTATGTCGGTTGTAATAGGAGGATTGTTGTTTGTCTTTAACAGCAAAACATCTAAAAAGAACCCTCATATCAATACCGGTAAAAAAACAGAAGCCGATCATCACCTCAACATTCCAGAAGCTGGTATTGAAGCCGTAATGGAAGCCAATTCTCAAAAAATTATCGAAGGTACTGATGGGTCGGTAATCATTATTGTGGGTGACGTAAGGCGAAAGCAAGCCGATATTAGCGTAAAACGCGACGATAAAATTTTAGATGAGCGCATTATTGGAGAAAGCGATAAGATGCCGTTCGATTACGACGGAATCACTTATACGGTGGAAGTTCAAAAATTAAAGAAGCCATTATTAGGGACTGGTAAAGCCGAAATTCGGATACGATAATATATGGGAACAAGCGATGAACAATATATGAAACTGGCCTTACGAGAAGCCGAAGAGGCTGCCCGTAACGATGAAGTTCCCGTTGGTGCTCTGATTGTAATGAACGAGCGCATTATTGCCAGAGGAAATAATCAAGTAGAACGATTGCGAGATGCCACAGCACATGCCGAAATTATTGCCCTTACCGCTGCCTTTCAACATTTAGGGAGCAAATACTTACCTGATGCTACCTTATACGTAACCCTCGAACCCTGCTTGATGTGCGCTGGTGCCTTGTATTGGAGTAAAATTGGACGCATTGTTTATGGAGCCTCAGACGAAAAAAATGGGTTCAGAAAAACATGTCAGCATTCACCGTTTCACCCCAAAACCCAAGTCAGCAGCGGACTATTAGAAACAGATTGCGCTTCACTTATGAAGTCTTTTTTTCAGTCGAAACGACAACGGTTTTAACGCTTGGTTAAACAGAATTTTGCTGACCGAATTCCTTTACATTTGTGACCATGAATGCAACATTAAAAACTGTATTACTAACAGTCCTTACGCTTTCGGTATTTGCCATCGCCTTGGTTGAACTTAGTGGTGTAAGCTCGAAAGCATTATTCAATAAACTCGGCATCGAGCAACGCAGTATTACCTTACCTCGCAGCGAGCAATCGCAACGCGACGAGGCTGTGAAAAAAATGCCGAAAACAACTATGGAAGTACCCGATACAAAGTTCATCTTCGGTAAAATGAAAGAAGGGGATAAGGTGAGTCATACTTGGCTCATTAAAAATACGGGTACTGAACCCTTGATGATTGCCAATGTACAAACCTCTTGCGGCTGTACAGCCCCCTTTTATCCGAAGGAGCCAATATTACCTGGACATGATGGCGAAATCACATTAGAATTCAATAGTGCCGGCAAAGAAGGTCATGTCATTAAAAATGCACTCATTATAGCTAATGCGGATAATTGTCCTTTTTCGATTGGCTTCGAAGCGGATGTAGAAAAAAAATAAACGCCCAATTTATACTTTGGCTTTCACTCCTAAAAAAAAACGCGCTTTGCAAAATCCAGAGATGGGATTTATCGATCATCTCGAAGCTTTGCGTTGGCATATTTTACGTTCGGTTTTAGCGATAGTGATGATGGCCATTGTTGTGTTTATTTATCGCGACTGGTTTTTTGATACCGTTATTTTTGGACCGATGCGGGCAGACTTTATTTCGTATACCGGGTTGTGTCGTTTAAGTCATTATTTACATATTGGAGATGCACTATGCATGCCGGCACCGGATGTAAAAATGCAGGTAACCACCTTTGGCTCTCAATTTATGAGTAGCATAACCATATCGTTTATGGCTGGGTTTATTATTGCTTTTCCATATGTGTTTTGGGAGTTGTGGCGATTTGTAAAACCAGCTTTGAACGAAACAGAAATTCGCAATTCTCGTGGAGCTATTTTTTTTGTAACCTTTTTCTTTTTATGCGGAATTTCATTCGGATACTTTTTATTAGCTCCATTTACGTTTAGCTTTTTAGCCAATTTTAAATTAGGTGCTTTGCAAGCCCTCGAAACTAAACCAACGCTTGATGACTATCTTGAAAACATGACAGACATCTTGATAGGATCTGGATTATCTTTCGAATTGCCGGTAATTTCTTATGTGTTAACTCGTATAGGGTTAATCACACCCGATTTTTTGCAGACATACCGCAAGTATGCTTACATTTTTATTTTAGTAGTAGCGGCTATTATTACTCCATCTCCGGACTGGATGAGTCAGGCGATAGTAGCTGGCCCCTTGTTTATACTCTACGAAATTAGTATTGTAGTAAGTGCTCGTGTTGACAAAGAAAATCAGCGTCGAGAGAAAGAATTTTACGCTAAATAATTAGCTGATTTCTTTAGCAACTGCTTTCTTCTCACCCAAAGAACGCAAAAGTCTTCGCATAGTGTGTATAATCCAACGCATACTTTGCGTGCTGTACCCCCCACCAATATTTTAGCTTCTCTCTCTGCAATCTTTGCGCGATTACAGACTTACGCAAAGTGCGCGAAGGTTTACGCAAAGTGTAAATCCAGCTCTGCGTACTCTGCGTGCTGAACAACCAAATAATACTTTAGATTCCCACTCTGAGATCTTTGCATGATTACCTATTTACAAAAAGTGCGCAAAGGTTTACACAAAGTGTAAATCTAGCTCTGCGTACTCTGCGTGCTAAAC
>JBEISB010000179.1:0-4493 GCA_040375635.1 Chitinophagaceae bacterium
CCATGCCAATGTCGATGTGTCTACAGTTAAAGTGTTAGGTTCTTCGTTCCCTCTTACCTATACCATTAATGGCCGTGGTAATATTGCCTTTACGTTTGCGGGTATTAATTTGCCAGACAGTAACAGCAATGAGCCGGCATCACATGGTTCGGTTACCTATAGCGTATTGCCGAAAGCCGGTTTAACAGGAGGTAGTAAAATTCATAATACGGCCTCTATTGTGTTCGACTTTAATACACCGGTGGTAACCAATACTACCGAAAATATTATCATAGAGGCAGTGCCTACCGGATTGCCGGCTACAGAAATTAATAGCAGCATCAAAGTATATCCGAATCCGGTGCAACACAATATCTGTTTGGCTTTTCGCACGCCAACGCAAACAGCTCATGTGCGTATCCTTGACGTGCAAGGGAAGGTTTGTGTCGATGAGCAACTTATCGTGCAATCGGACTCGGCAAATCTCAATATCGATAATTTGTCAAAAGGATTTTATCTGATGGAGGTAAAATGCAAGCAAGAAACGCAAAGCTTCAAGCTAATCAAAGAGTAAATCTCTTGGGCGGCACACACGCTTTTCGTTGCAAGTCCTCGCGCCTCGTTCCTTGGCGCTGTGGGCTTTGCACTACAATCGTTGCCGCAATACACCTGCTAACACGCGCACGTACCCTGTTGAAATCATTCCTCTGCTTGGCGGCTGCGCGATAGAAGTGGCAGCCGGCGAAGCGAAGCGGAGCCGCTATAACGAATAGCGCGAACGAAGAGGATAATGCTTACTGCGAGGCTAGCCCCAACTTGCTTTTGTAATATCGTCAATGAAATAGCTTAGGATTTAATTCCAATACTCTGCTCGTGCCGAAAGCGATTTTCTGGATCGTATTGTTGTTTGATTTGTTGTAGTTGCGACAAGTTTTGTGCATAGTATTTTTCGGCAAAATGCGTAAAGTGGATATCGGGATAATTACGGTATTGCGCTTCGATGCCAGCTTTCGATATCGCCTCCTGCACCTTCTGAAATTGCGCTTGCAAACGCTCTCCGGCTTTGGGGGTATCCCAATAGGTTTGCAATTCCGAAAAGTACGCGTAGGCTCGATGCGGAAAGGCACTGCTGCGTTCTGCAGTCGCATCTTGAATTACGCCGCCTAAGGTATTTATTTGATAAATCATGCCTTTGGTATTGAATACCATCTGCAATACTTCATCAATACAAGCTTCAATATCCTGAAACGATTTATACAAACCAGCCGAAGCATTTTTAAACAACACCGGATGTTGTTGTCCATAATAGTTCTGTAAGGCTATAGCCAAATCCTGATTGCGATTGGCCGTAAAGGTGTCGAGCTGCGCCTTTATGCTGCTGATAAATGTTTGTATAGATTTGTCGGCAGCACCGGTATGCGTTAATAAGATATACGCATTATTGCCATTAAACAAACAGGCCGAAAACGCTTGCTTAGGGAGTTGTTTGCTCGCTTCGAACCACGACGATAATATTTGTCGCCCACGAGTAGTGTCTATTTTTTTAGCCCGAAATCGGTAGCTACTCATCTTGGCAGGACTATCATGCAGTCGAAAACTGAGTTCGGTAATATCGCCAAAATTTCCATTGCCGCCTCCCTTACAGGCCCATAATAGTTTGGGGTCTTGTGTACTGTCGACAAGCTTGCCTTTGCCATCAATCATTTTTACCGCCGTTACATTATCACAGGTGAGTCCAAATTGCCGACTCAATAATCCATAGCCGCCGCCTAAGGTGAGTCCGCCTATGCCCACCGTAGCGCAAGAGCCGCCGGGTAATATTTTCTTGTGCGGTAAAAGGGTTTCGTATAATTCGTGCAGCAAGCAACCAGGCCCCACGCGAATATTATTTTTGTCGATCCACTCTATTTTTTTCATTGAGCTCACGATGATTTGCATGCCTTGTTCACCACAAGAAAATCCTTCCATACAATGTCCTCCACTTTTTATGCTCACAGGTAAATCAAAAAGATTCGCGTACTGTACCGCTTGTTGCACGCCAATCGCATTTTCGCAAACGGCTATTAATAAAGGGTGTTTGTTGATGCGACTATTAAAGCCGGCACGCAGGGTATTATAGTTTTCGCTGAGCGGCGTATAATACTGCACATGTTGATTGGAGATAGGCGCTGCCTTTCCTGTGAAGGGTTGTAGTAAGTATGCGCCTATACCGAGGAGACTGGTTTTGATAAATTCGTTACGTTGCATAAAGGGATGGGGCTAAATACAATTCGAAAAGGTATAGAAATATTGAGAAATGGGGTAGAATTTATTTTATAACGTTATACGCTGATGGCAGAGACAAGCGAATTGTCTATTTTTAAGGGATGAAAAAATGTCTATTTCTTACGGCTATTTGGCTCTCTGTTGCCAATGCTAGCATGGCCCAGGCACAGCCGTATTTTCCGCCCGACGATTTGTTGGTACAAGAAAACCTGAGGCAGTGGCAAGGGTATAAATTCGGCCTCCTCATGCATTGGGGAACCTATAGTCAGTGGGGGATTGTAGAAAGCTGGAGCCTTTGTCCTGAAGATGAAGGCTGGTGTGCCAGAAGAGGTCCTTATGCCAATAACTACTTCGAGTATAAAAAGCAATACGAAGCCTTGCAGACTACTTTCAATCCTGTGCAGTTCAATCCCAATAAATGGGCAGCAGCAGCAGCTCACGCCGGCATGAAGTATATGATATTTACCACCAAGCATCACGATGGATTTTGCATGTTCGATACCAAGCAAACCGATTATAAAATCAGCTCCGATCTTTGTCCGTTTTCGTTGCAACCGAAATCCAATATCACTGCCGAAATCTTTAAAGCCTTTCGAGAAAGAAATTTTTGGGTAGGGGCCTATTTTTCCAAACCCGATTGGCATTCCGAAAATTATTGGTGGCCTTACTTTCCGCCGGTAGATAGAAACCCGAATTATGATATCACTAAATATCCGCAACGCTGGCAACACTTTAAGCAGTTTACCTACAATCAAATTGAAGAATTAATGAGCGAATATGGTAAGGTAAATATTTTATGGCTCGACGGAGGCTGGGTGCGACCCAAAACCGCACAGGAATTAGAAAAGGTTCGCTTCAAGAATAATCAGGATATTGATATGGACAGCATTTCGGCGATGGCACGCAAACACCAGCCCGGCATTTTAGTTGTCGACAGAGATGTGTCGGGTAAAAATCAAAATTATCTCACCCCCGAGCAAAGTATTCCGGATTCGTTATTGCCTTACCCTTGGGAGACTTGCATGACGGCCGCTACCTCATGGAGCTGGGTAAAAAACGATCAGTATAAAAGTACCCGGCAACTGATACAGACTTTAATAAAGGTTGTGTCTCGCGGTGGTAATTTGTTGTTGAACATTGCGCCAGATGCTAACGGAAAATGGGATGATACCGCCTATGCACGACTCAAAGAAATAGGCGAGTGGATGAAAATTAATGGGGATGCGATTTATGATACCAAGCCCATGATACCATGGCAGTACGGCAACTTTGCCTTTACCAAAAAGGGAAATAAAATCTATGCGTTTTATATGAAGAAAGATGAGTTCGATAAGCTACCCGAAACCTTCCAACTCCCTTTGTTTGAAAAGCGAATCAAACACCTTGCATTGTTAGGCGATGAGAGCTTGTCTATTCGTTGTTGGCAAGCCGGCGGGCATTTTGAGTTTCAATTACCAGATGATTATCGTGCGCAGCAATCGGCTGCATGGGTGATAGAGATTGAGTGCGAAGAGTAATCGATTTGTGCGTGCCCTCCCAAAGCCTCGGGCCGGGCTTTTCGTTGCAAATCCTCACTGAGGCAGCTCCGGGTTTTTCACTACAATCCCTCACGCGGGGTAACGTTTACTAATTATGTTTTGGTGAGTGGTAGGCATTCCTGTTTGTCGAATGCGATCCTCCCCATAAGGAATTAGTAATTATTACTTGCCTCAATGCCTCGCCAATACCCCTTGCCATAACTGCAAAATATTTCTTGTTGGGCTTTTATATTTCGTAGCGCGATTAAACAAATAGCGTTGCTTTCATCAAAGGCAATTTTCGCATTATTCTTATACGCACTCTTTATAAATCCTTCGGCATCATTCGCATACTTAGCGTAACCATCGGTTTGTCCGCAATCAAAAACGCCACCCTGTGGTAAGTTGATGAAATACTTATTGTTGTTTTCAAGAATTCTTTGGGCTATTTGTTTTGTCTGTAATGTTTCGCCGTGGTATATCGCAATCACTTCGTCTTTGTAAATATCGATGGCGGTAAAGAGTCCAAGACCAGCTTGGCTGATTCCGGATTCGGCAATGTATAGATAATCCGATTCATCGGCATGGATATCATCATCGAGATAGGGATTTTTTAAGCGAGACATAGAGGCCAAATATATTTCATACAAACGTAAAATATTTATGGGTATTTATTTGCGTGAGTGATAGGAGTGGAAGCCCGCAGCGAGGAACGAGCGAGGACTTATAACG
>JBEISB010000026.1:0-15937 GCA_040375635.1 Chitinophagaceae bacterium
GATCGCTTTTCATGTATAGTTTTAAGTATCTGCTTACGCTACTGCCTTATTCACTAAGTCAGCGGCTTCGCTCAACAAAATAGCGCTTTGTACTTGTAAGCCCGATTTTTCGATAAGCTCTTTGGCCGCTTCGGCATTGGTACCTTGTAAACGCACAATAACCGGAACACGAATTTCGCCAATAGCATGATAGGCATCTACCACACCTTGCGCTACGCGGTCGCAACGCACAATACCCCCAAAAATATTAATGAGGATGGCCTTCACATTAGGGTCTTTTAAAATCAAACGGAAACCGGCTTCTACGGTTGTTGCATTCGCACCGCCACCTACATCTAAAAAGTTAGCCGGCTCGCCACCACTTAACTTAATCATGTCCATAGTAGCCATCGCTAATCCGGCACCATTTACCATACAACCTACATTGCCATCGAGCTTTACATAATTTAAATGACTCTCGCTGGCTTCTACCTCTGTAGGATCTTCTTCGGATTTATCGCGCAAGGCGGCTAATTCCGGATGACGAATCAAGGCATTGTCTTCGAGATTCATCTTGCAGTCTACCGCAATGATTTTATCATCACTGGTCTTAAACAAAGGATTAATCTCTAACATATCACAGTCTAACCCACGGAACGCATTGTATAAATTAGTTACAAACTTTACACAGTTTTTAAAAGCCTCGCCACTCAAGCCTAAGTTAAAAGCTATTTTGCGAGCCTGAAAAGGATGCAAAGGATTACCCGGCGTTACCCATTCTTTAAAAATCTTTTCGGGTGTGTTGTGGGCAACATCTTCGATATTCATTCCGCCTTCGGTGCTATACATAAACACGTATTGCTTTTTTTGACGGTCGAGTAAAATCGATAAATAAAATTCTTTTACCGGACTAGGCCCTTCGTAATAGGCGTCTTCGGCCATAAACACTTTGGTTACTACCTTACCTTGCTCGCCCGTTTGTAAGGTAACGAGGGTATTGCCAAACATATTATGAGCTACCTCACGAGCCATCTCTTCGCTCTTTACCACCTGTACACCATGCTGAGTAGGCACCTCAATAAAGGTTCCTTTTCCCCGTCCGCCCGCGTGTATTTGGGCTTTTACTACCACAAAGCGACTTTTTGTGTGGGCACTGATTTCTTTGTAGGCCACCTCGGCTTCGTTGGTATTTAAACAAACCATGCCGCTTTGTACGGGCACATGGTAACGCTTCAGGAGTTCTTTAGCTTGATATTCGTGTAAATTCATAATCCGTAAAAAATTTCGGCAAATGTAGGGGTCTCAGGCAGATTTCGGATGCTTAGGAACGACTATTTTTTATAACCTTATAAATTAAGCTTAGGCGCTTGTTCCCGGCCTTACCTGTAAATCAGGATTCGCTTGACTGGCTATCGATAAAAAGTAGGCTTCTACCTTACGCAGTTCGCGCCCGCTGGCATGTAATAAACTCTTACGACGTGAGGCTTTTCGTACCAATATGCCGATAATAATCAGTAGCAAGCCAATCGTTACCGACTGTCCTTTTACGGCCAACGAAAACAATTCCATATCCCCCTTGCCTGTGGTTGCCTGCAAATAGGCCTTTTTATCGAGAATATCGCCCAAGACATGAAAAGGGAAGGTTCTGTCTATAATGGCCGGAAAGGCTACAAAGGCTAATCCTAAGGCATATAAAAAATACTCGAGTAAGGTATTCGCCGACTTACGCAGATAGTGCATGGGTAAGGTGGTATACATGGTTTGTATGAGGGGCGACAAGGTAGCAAGCATATTGCTGGCTTCGCGTGCGCGCTGCTCATCTGCTGTGATGCTTGAAGATTTTGATCCGAAATGCATATGTTTTTTTTTAGGATTTTGATGCACACAAACGAATTGTATTAGCTTCGCGGAAATTTATTGTATGAAGCATACCTTGTTTTTCGCCGGTGTTATTTGTTTAGGCATTACCGCCTGCAAAGATAATCAAAGCGGAGCATCAAAATCGGCATCGGCCAACCCCGATATTCTCTCGTCGCATCTCGATACTACCCAACATCCGGGCGACGACTTCTTTACCTATGCCAATGGAGGCTGGTTAAGTAAAAATCCGATTCCAGCATCAGAAAGCGGTTGGGGTATTTTTAATTTGGTAGCCGACGAAAATTATGCCCAAATTAAAAAGATTAGCGAAGAGGCAAGTGCCAATACAGCCGCTAAAGGAAGCGCCCAACAACAAATTGGTGATTTCTTTTACAGTGGTATGGACTCGACTTCTATCGAAAAAATGGGTGCCGCCCCCCTACAAGGCGAACTCGATAAAATTGCCGCCGTAAAATCAACAGCCGATATTGTAAACCTCATTAACGAATATCAAATCTTAGGCGTATCTCCGGCCTATTCTATCGGTACAGGACAAGACATGAAGAATAGCGAAATATATCGAGTATATCTTTCGCAAGGCGGATTAGGATTACCCGATCGCGACTATTACTTTAATACCGATACCCGCACTAAAAATATCCGTAACGAATACGGGATGCATATCACCAAAATGCTGACCTTGTTATATAAGGATAGCGCTAAAGCAGCCAAAGCATCCCAGGTAATTGTAAAACTAGAAACCGATCTCGCCTCTGCCCATAAAAAATTAGAAGAGATGCGCGATCCTTACGCCAACTACCACAAAATGAGTGTGGCCGAAATCGAAAAACTAACGCCTACTATCAACTGGAAGCAAGCCTTTGCGATGATGAAAATTACAACAGACTCGGTTATTGTAGGACAACCCGCTTTTTATACCAAGCTCAATCAATTGCTGAATTCGGTGCCTGTAGAGACTTGGAAACATTACCTCAACTGGCAATTGGTATCGAGTTTTGCTAGCACCTTAAGTCGTGATTTTGATGCCGAACATTTTGCCTTCTATAACAAAACCCTCAATGGCGCTAAAGAACAACGTCCACGTTGGAAACGCGTATTAGATGCCCAAGAGTCTGCTTTGGGGGATGCCTTAGGCCAACTTTTTGTGAAAGAATATTTTCCAGAAAAGACGAAGAAGCGTTATGAAGATATGGTAGAGCAAGTAGTGATAAGCTATGGCGAACATATCCAAAAGCTAGACTGGATGAGCGATAGCACCAAACAAAAAGCCTTAACCAAACTCAAAGCCATTACCCGCAAAGTGGGCTATCCGCAAAAATGGAAAGACTATAGCCGCATGAATATTAGTCGCGATTCGTATTGCAAAAATGTAATGGAAAGCAATCGCTGGCATTTTAATTATCAAATCGAAAAACTCAGCAAGCCTGTCGATCGCAGTGAATGGGATATGACACCACAAACGTACAACGCCTACTACAATCCTTCGAACAATGAAATCGTATTGCCAGCAGCCATCTTTACGGCACCGGGTTATAAAGATGATGAGTTAGATGATGCCGTGATGTATGGCTATGTGGGTGCATCCACCATCGGACACGAATTAACGCATGGCTTCGATGATGAAGGTCGTCAGTTTGATGAAAAAGGAAATTTAAAAAATTGGTGGAGCCAAGAAGATGAGGCCAAATTTAAAGCTAAGGCTAACATGTTGGTTGAGCAATTTAATGCTTATGTGGTGTTAGATAGTTTACATGTAAATGGCAAAGCTACCTTAGGCGAAAATATTGCCGACCTCGGTGGTATTGTGATTGCCCTCGATGCGTTTAAAAAGACGAAACAATATCAAGAAGGGAAAAGCATAAATGGATTAACGCCTTTACAGAGATACTTTTTAGGATATGCCTATGGCTGGATGCAAACGCGTCGACCCGAAAAGTTAGCGGCTCAAATTCTTACCGATGTACATGCCCCTATCTTTTTGCGTGTTAACGGTCCTATGAGCAACTGCGACGAATGGTATCGCACCTTTAACGTGCAAGCCGGCGCCAAAATGTATCGCGATAGTATTAGTCGTGTTCGCATTTGGTAAGTATCTATACCTATCCCCATAAAAACAATCGACACTTTTTGTAAACGGTGTATCGACGATAAATAAAATTTGATGCGAATTATTTTTTTAGGCACGCCCGATTTTGCGGTTGCTTCTCTCAAGGCCCTTATTGATCATGGATTTGAGGTAGTAGCTGTGGTAACGGCTCCCGACAGGCCCGCAGGCCGGGGGATGAAATTACAAGCATCGGCTGTAAAGCAATACGCCTTAACGCAATACCTACCCGTATTACAACCTGAAAAGCTAAAGGACCCAGACTTTCTGCAAACCTTAGCCGCATACAAGGCCGATGTGCAGGTTGTCGTTGCCTTTAGGATGTTGCCCGAAGTCGTTTGGAACATGCCTCCAATGGGGACCATTAATGTGCACGCATCCCTCCTACCCGATTATCGTGGTGCTGCTCCCATCAATTGGGCCATCATACATGGCGAAACCGAAACGGGCGTAAGCACCTTTGCTTTACAACACGCCATCGATACCGGCAATATCTTACTGCAATCGCGGGTACCGATTACGGATGAAGATAATGCTGGCACCTTGCACGACAAGCTGATGCACGAAGGAGCCAAGCTGCTGGTAAACACAATGCAATCCTTGCAAGATGGCACCTTGGTCCAACATCCGCAAGAGGCTCACGAAAACTGTAAACATGCACCGAAATTGTTTACCGAAACCTGCCATATAAACTGGACAGCCTCATGCCATGATATCCATAATTTGATTCGTGGACTTTCGCCTTATCCGGCTGCTTTCACCACCATAAACGGCAAAAAGTGTAAAATTTTCGTGTCGAAAAAAATTACAGATCTCTGCGAAGGCGAACCCGGCACTTTACACAGCGATCAGAAAACCTATTTGCGGGTAAGCTGTGGCGAAGGTTCTATAGAAATTCTAGAACTGCAGACAGAAGGTAAGACCCGTATGTCTATCGCGGATTTTCTTAGGGGGAATAGAGTTAATTAAGCCCGCTGCTAACTTTACGAACGATTATTTTTTAAGGTATTGGCCATGGCTAGTAATTCGGCCATCTCTAACTTATTCATGCAGTTAAAATGTTTTTTAGGACATTTCTTATAACCGATTTTACTACAAGGTCGGCAGTACAATTTTTTATTTTCGAGAATATACAGATTCGGAGCTACTCTGCTCTTTAGGTTATTATATCCATAGTACGGAAACATCCCAAAGGCAGGTACGGTATTACCCCAAATAGAAATAATAGGCTTTTTAAACGCAGCCGCCATATGCATTAATCCGGTATCATGACTAATCACAAAACGTGCTTGCTGCAAAATATGGGCGCTTTCGTTTAAGCTAAACTTACCACAGGCATTATAAATTTTTATTGGATCAACACTGGCAATTTGCTCGGCAGCCTCAGCATCTTCTTTCCCTCCCATCAACACCATCGGAAAATCGAATTGCTTACAAAACTGCTGCCACTTAGCCACCGGCATTTTTTTAGTGGCATGCTGTCCGCCAATAGATAAAGCTACAAATCCTAAAGCATGACTCGTAGGCAAATCATCTTTTTGAATCTCATCGCTAGCCGCCATAAAATAATCTAAACCCTTACCATCATTCGTAACCCCAAGTTCTTTCACCGCTAAAAAATAGCGCTCTACGATACTGATATCGGGCATCAAATTTATTTTCAAATTCGTGTATATCCATTTGCGGCCGTTAAGTTTGGGAAAGGTAAAACAACTCACCTTGCTGTTATACGCTTGCTTGAGTAAATGCTGTATATACCGCGTTCGTAAATTGCAATGCAAATCAATCACAACATCATATTGCTCTTTCAATAATCGTAAAACCAATGGTTGTAAGTCGCCACTCTCGAGGTAAATACACTTATCAATATAGGGATTATTTTCAACGACCGGCTGAAACGAGCGTTTGGTGAGATAATGAATTTCGGCATGGGGTAATTGCTGTTTTACACAACGAACGATTGGCGTCGTAAGGACAATATCACCAATAGAGGAAAATCGAATTATAAGAATCTTCATAGCCTTTAAAAAAGGAAAAGTAGAGCAGGAATCTGAATATTCATAATCGCAACCTAAGTAAGAATGCGATAATGGGTTGGATAATAATTATTGGTTCGATACCCGAGATGTTTTACCCATCCCAAATTTTGTTGCTGATATCTTGCTAAAAGCCATCCCTTTTGATGAGTATCCACGCACAAGGTCCCTCGACGCAGATAGGTTAATGCCTCTTCTTTACTCAGTTCTACAGCCGGTAAATCTTGACGGATAGCAGCACTGAGAGCCAATTCATGATCGGGAATTAACTCATTACGAATCATCTTACCCGCTAACATGCCGCGTTTGATTAATTTTACCGAAGCACCGAAGGCTTTTACATACGGATAGTGCGCCTCTTGTATCACCATCAGTTGATCGTGATGCAGAATGGGCAGCATGCCTTCCATGTCCATATAGTTTGCTAAGATAGCGGCCTCCGATTTCGACATCGGCATGCGCGCATCTACAGAAGGTGTATTATCAAATGATGAAGCCGTCTTCCGAAAGACAGACAGAAAAAATCCCTCGCCCTTAAGGAAATGCGGAAAAAATCGATATCCGTATCCACCATGTAATTCGCTTTGGGTTTCAACAACCCCCCATTGACTTACCTCTTTCATGGGTAAAGATTCGTATTCGCCAGTAGCCAAAATCCAATCTACCATCTGCTCATTTTCTTCGACACAAAACGAACAAGTCATATAGATAAGTAGTCCTTCTTGTTTTAGGGATGGAAGCGCATCTTGTAATATTTTTTGTTGACGGATAGCACACTGATTGACCAAGTCGAGATTCCACTCGGCCGCGAAGTCGGGTTGCTTTCGAAACAATCCCGAACCCGAACAGGGGGCATCTACCAACATGATATCAAACATAGCCCCGAGGGCACCAAATTGTTTCGGATCGCTCTGACTCACCCAGGTATTGCTTTGTCCCCATTTTACGAGATTCTCACATAAGATCGAAGCACGGTTAGGCATCACTTCGTTCGATAACAACAGCGATTCATCAGAAAGTAAGGAGGCCGCCAAGGTGCTTTTGCCACCCGGTGCCGCACAAAGATCGAGCACGCATAATTTTTGATCTAGATCTGCATGTTGTTTCAACGCCTCAGCCAAAAACATAGACGAAGCCTCCTGCACATAATAACAACCCGCATGCAAGAGGGGATCGTAAATAAAGGCTGGCCTTTCGTTCAGGTATCGCCCCTCTGTACACCAAGGCACCCTTTCGTTTTCTGCAAACAGGTTTGTTGGCTTACGCGGATTGAGTCGAACGGAGATGACAGGCGCCTGCTGATGGGCCTCCATAAAATCATCTTCCACAATGGACAACTGTGAAGGGATAGAAGGAAAAACGTCGGGACTGAGGGAAAGATGCAAGCGGCGTGCTATTTTTGTGGACACAAAGATGCGAATTTTCTTGACAGGATTTATGGGTAGTGGTAAAAGTTTCTGGGGCAAGAAGCTGGCATCACGATATCGGCTACCCCATTTCGATTTAGATACAGAAATCGAACAAAGAACGCAACAAAGCATTTCGGATATCTTTATCAGCATGGGAGAAGATGCCTTTCGAGAAATAGAATCCAATTGCTTACAAGACTGCATTTCTAATCACCCTCATTTTGTGATGAGCACTGGAGGAGGTACACCATGCTATAGGCAAAACAATGAGTGGATGAAGCAAAGCGGCATTGTCGTTTACCTGCAAACAGAATCTGCAGCGTTATATCAACGTCTACAACACGATAACAAGCACCGTCCGTTAATTGCTCATTTATTGGAAGATGAATTGCTTAGCTATATTCAAAAAACACTGCAGCAGCGACAAGCCACATACGAAACAGCGCATCATATCGTCGATACAAAATCGGCAAATGAATCTATCTTTGACACCCTATTACAATTACATGTATAAACCTGCCTTACTTGCCGGCACCTTAATGGCCATGCTCTCCGTAATTTTTGGTGCCTTTGGTGCGCATGCGTTAAAACAAATATTTAGTGCCGAGTTATTACAAAGTTTCGAAACCGGGGTGAGGTATCAGTTTTATCATGCCTTTGCTTTGTTATTTGTTTCGCTACTACCATCCTATGTAGAGACAAAAACTTTGCGAGGAATCTACTTCTGCTTCTTGTTGGGCATCTTATTGTTTTCTGGCTCTATTTACGCTTTGTGTTTTTTAAAAAGCACAGTCAATATTGGTTTGGGAGGATTAGGTATACTCACACCCATTGGTGGTTTCATATTCATCGCTGGCTGGTTTCTTTTATTGAAAGCAGGATTGAACTATAAACAAAACGCATAAACCAGAACAGTATGCTGCAACGAATGTATTGTTTACTTCGAAAGGATATGCTATTGGAATGGCGTCAGAAATATTCGGTATACGGACTATTACTCTATCTCTGCAGTGCCATTTTTGCGATTAACGTCTTACAAGAGCGCCCCGAACCTGAAGTCTGGAATACCTTATTCTGGATTATCTTATTATTTGTTTCGGTAAATGCCGTGGCCAAAAGCTTTTTGCAAGAGCATAAAAACAGAGGTATATATTATTTTACTGTGCATCATCCTCGAGAAATCATCTTATCGAAATTGATATATAACGTTGTGTTGATGGTTATCATGAGTTTGATAAGCTTACTGCTTTTTGTAGTCTTACTAGGCAACCCCATTATTAATTTCCCACGCTTTGTAGGCATGGTCATCAGCGGGGGTATTAGTCTTTCGTTGTTGTTTACACTACTATCGGCCATTGCCTCCAAAGCGGGAGGCAACTCAGCATTGATTGCCATATTGGGTTTTCCTTTGGTTGTGCCCCAGTTGATTTTACTAGCTGATTTATCGAAACCCTTGTTTCAAAAAATGTTGGTATTAGGTTGGTGGAAATTCTTCTTTGTGTTGCTGGCGCTAGATGTTTTGATTGTGCTTCTCTCTGTCATTCTCTTTCCTTTTGTTTGGAAAGAATAACAATCTATAACCTAAGTAGATTAATGGCTCAACAAGATATTAATTAGGTTGTGTGGTTTAAAAGTCTATCTTTGTCAACATTCCATGGACTTACACCATACGCTTCTCACTAGGAATAAGGGTAAACTGCATAACCCGAATGTACTCATTCACGATACACTCTCTGCACTTCTTCTCACAACATCATCGTTGATCCTTCAATATCCTCAACCCGAGGCCTAACCTTGTAAGAAAGATTTTGACTTCACAAAGACCGCTGAATCCAAGAGCTTTACATAAAACAAAATTCGGTCTACCCCACAGTAAAGAAACCCTTATGACATTCGATCAATTACCCATAATACCGCCTATATTACAGGCCTTACAAACAGAAGGATATACCCATCCAACGCCGATTCAAGAACAAACCATCCCTACAGCCCTTAACCGAAAAGATATTTTAGGTTGCGCACAAACGGGTACAGGCAAGACAGCCGCATTCGCCATTCCTATTTTACAATTAATGAGCGAAGACAAAACCGTATACCCTGGCAAACGTCCCATACGAGCTCTTATTCTAACCCCTACCCGCGAATTAGCGATTCAAATCGAAGAGAGCTTTGCCAATTATGGCCGAAATCTTCGATTAAAAAGTCAAGTTATTTTTGGAGGTGTGAGTCAATTCGCCCAAGTAGAAACCTTAAAAAAAGGAATTGATATTTTGATAGCCACGCCAGGTCGTTTACTCGATTTAATGGGACAAGGGTATGTAGATATCAGCAGCATTCATTTTTTTGTGCTTGACGAAGCCGACCGCATGCTCGACATGGGCTTTGTGCATGATGTAAAAAAGGTGATTGCCAAATTACCTACGAAAAGACAGTCCTTATTTTTCTCGGCCACCATGCCACAAGAGATTGTAAAGCTTGCCGACAGCATATTACGCGATCCTATCAAAGTAGAAGTAACACCGGTATCGAGCACTGCAGAAACTATCGAGCAAGTATTGTACTATGTCGACAAAGAGAATAAGCGGAAATTATTGTACGACATCCTTCAAGACAAAAGCATCGAACGTGCCTTAGTGTTTACGCGTACCAAGCATGGTGCTGATCGCGTGGCCAAAGACTTAAATCGCGTAGGTATCACCGCACAAGCTATTCATGGTAACAAATCACAAAATGCAAGACAGCACGCCTTAAATAGTTTTAAAGCCAAGCAAACCCGTGTATTGGTTGCCACCGATATTGCCGCCAGAGGTATCGATATCGACGAGCTCACGCATATGATCAACTTCGAGTTACCGAATATACCCGAATCGTATGTGCACCGTATTGGTCGTACCGGCCGAGCAGGCGCCAGTGGCATGGCCATTTCTTTTGCCGATGCTGAAGAAAAAGCCTATGTGAAAGACATACAGAAATTGATTGGTTTACAAATTCCGGTGATCGAAAATCATGCTTATCCCTTGGTAAATCATAATCCCGAAAAGGCTGTAAAACAACAAAGGCCTCCTCGACCCGGTAAACAAAAGGCTAGTTCGCAACCTTCTGCCTTAGCTGCAAAATCGCATCATCCCAGTAAGAAGTTTGGACATGGGGCTTCGCGACCCGGCTCTCAGCAAAAGCAGCATAAACAAGCCTAAACGAAACCTATTTACTGTAGGCGATTTCTCTCAATCTTGTTGTGCCGTTATGAAGCGTCTGCTTCATGCTTTAGATCACAGAAAGTAGAGGTAACCGCAATTTTTCAAGACAGAAAGGACAGCGTAAAACCGTTTTCGTTTCCGTATCTACTACCTTTCCTTTCTGAAAAATCAGAAGCGCGAAGGTTTATGATAAAAGCGTTTATAGAAGAAGAATTCAAGGAATTTGTGGTGCCGCCAAGTTTACGAAACCGGTATGCGGTTTCCAATTTCGGGCGACTCGTTAGCTTTACCCACCACATTCTTGAAGGCAATCTTATAAAAGGCGGACAGATAGCCGGCTATAAAGTATTTCGTTATAAAGTAAAAGAAAACGACAAGCTCGTCAATAAAAATATTTTTGTTCATCGATTGGTCGCCGAGTATTTTTTAGCATGTCCTGATGATTCATACACAGAAGTGATTCACCTCGATTTCAATCATGGCAATAATCATATCAAGAATCTGCAATGGGCAACCCGTGCCCAAAGTGTTGCGCATCAGAAAAATAGTCCCCTTGTGAAAGAAGCCAGACTAAAACTCATTGAATGTAACAAGCAGCGGGATGGGAAAAAACTAACATCTACACAAGTTCTCTATATCAAGAAAAGATTAGCAGACCCTACTTGCAAAACCCGAATGAAAATGCTAGCCAAGCAATTCGGTATTAGCGAGATGCAACTATATCGGATTAAACGGGGAGAAAACTGGGGACATTTACATGTGTAAAGCGTGTTTTATTTTTTATGATAAGTCTTTAACATCATTACAAATCAAAATACCAACATAGAATTTCTACAGAATCTCCCTCCATACCCAAACCCTAATACCTATAAAACCGGTCTAAGTTCGAGGCAAAACGATTTTATTACGCAATGAATCTATCCGAGCAAAAATCTCATAACATGTCCGAAACCTTACCTTTGTACCCACAATATTTATTTATTATGAAGAAAATTCACTTACTTATCCTTTGTCTGCTTACTTGTCATTGTACCCTACAAGCCCAAGAAGACCGAATTTATCAGGATGCTCGCGCGAACAACCTGATCAAGGGGGCTAGTCTGATTCGGTATACCGATTTATCGGAATTACCGAATTACGTAAAATTTCGTCCTGATGCCTATCCCAACCTTCAAGATATCTGCGCTTGGATGCAAAAGAACTTACGCTTAAGTCAGAAATATGGTCTTAGTGAATTAAACCGTACCATAGACGAATTAGGTATGGAGCATATCCGCTATCGTCAAACCTATATGGGAATCCCGATTCAGGGAAGTATGGTGATTGTGCATACACGAAACGGCAAGGTAGAAAGTTTTGGCGGCGCCGCTTTTGGCGGTGTTACGCTAACTTCGGTTACGCCTAGCCTTTCTGAGAGCACGGCCTTACAAACGGCTCTTCAAAAGATAAATGCCACTACCTACAAATGGCAAATTTCTGCTGAAGAACAGGAGTTAAAAACAAGTATGCAAAACCCTGCTGCCACCTATTATCCAAAGGCTGAGCTGTTTATTCTCCAACAAAATCAACAATGGCATGTATGTTATGCATTTAATATTTACGCTCACGAGCCTATGGGTAGAACCATGGAGTATATTGATGCGCAAAGCGGACAGGCTATTTTCTCTAAGAACTTAATCGAGCATGTGAATGTGAATGGAACCGCGGTTACCCGATTTTCAGGTACGCAGCCCTTTCAAACGGATAGTGTTTCGTCAACCAGCTATCGCTTGCGTGATGCCAGCAGAGGCTTAGGCGTTAAAACTTATAATTTAGCCAATGGAACTAATTATGGAACCGCTGCAGATTTTACGGATGCCGATAATTATTGGAATAATGTGAACGCAGCTCACGATGAAGCCGCTACTGACGCGCATTGGGGTTCGCAAAAAACCTATGAGTATTTTTTAAACAAGCATAATCGCAATAGTATCGATGATGCCGGATATGCGCTAAATAGTTATGTTCATTATAGCACAAATTATGTGAATGCTTTTTGGGATGGAACCCGCATGACCTATGGAGATGGACAGGTGAGTCAGGGATTTTTGATAATGACAGGCTTAGATGTCTGTGGACATGAAATTACGCATGGATTAACCAATTTAACCAGCGACCTAAGTGCCACTAGCTCCGGAACAGCAGAATGTGATGCCTTGAACGAAGCCTATAGTGACATATTTGGAACCGCCGTTGAGAAATATGCACGTCCAACCCAATGGGACTGGGTAATTGGTGGTGATATTACTTGTAATAGTGCCGGAGTTCAAGATGGCATAGGGATTCGTAATATGTCGAACCCAACGTTATTAGGCCAACCCAAATGCTATCTCGGCACCAACTGGAACACTACCGGCGAACCTCACGATAATGATGGCCCCTTGATTTACTGGTATTACTTACTAAGCACCGGAAGCACTACACCAAGTATTACAGCCTTAGGAACAGATACAGCAGGCAAGATTGCTTTCCGCACCTTGACCATCCATTTATTCCCAAATGCTACCTATGCCGATGCTAGATTTTATTCTATCCTTTCTTCTTCTGAATTGTATGGGGGTTGCTCAGTGCCTACCATAGCCACAACCAATGCTTGGGCAGCTGTCTGCGTGGGCACAATCTATGTAGCCGCTCCAGCTGATGCCCAGTTTGCCGGTGACGTTGTACAAACTTGCGACACAAGCTTGACCGTTAATTTTGCAAACAATAGCACCAATTGCAATTCATTTATTTGGGATTTTGGAGATGGAACTACCTCAACCCAATACACGCCTTCACACACATACAGCAGCGGTGTTTATACCGTTAAACTCGTCGGATATGGGGGGAGTTGCGGTAATGATTCTTTAATACAAACCGCATATGTTCAGGTGGGTCCGCCTCCGGGACCTGTAACCACCGGCGCCAATTTATGCAGTCCCGGTAGTGCCACCGTTACTGCTGTATTAAATAATCCGGGCGATTCGATTCGCTGGTATACTGCTGCCATCGGCGGAACCTTACTAGCCAATGGATTAAGCTATACCACCCCTGTATTAAGTACCACCACCACCTATTATGCCGAAGAGCAGGTGGTATCGCCAAGTATCCATGTTGGTCCACTCAACAATACCATCGGAACAGGAGGAAACTACACCAATACTACCCGTTTCATGATCTTTGATTGCAGTAGTCCTTGCACCTTAGTATCGGTATGGGTACTGGCAAGTAGTGCTGGAAACAGAACCATCATCTTAAAAGATGCAGCAGGTGCCACCTTACAAAGTGTAATTGTGAATATACCCAATGGAGCTAGTGTAGTAACCCTGAATATGCCGATTCCGGTTGGCACAGGCTTGCAATTAGGTCTAGCCACCGGAAGTACAGTGAATCTTTACAGAAACAATGCAGGTGCTGTTTATCCTTACACAAATGGCCCTATCAGTATCACAGGCAATAATGCCGCAGGTAGCGCAGCTTACTACTATTTCTTCTATGATTGGGTAGTAAAAGGCAGCGATTGCTATAGTGTGAGAACACCGGCCGTAGTGAATGTAAGTTCAGGCACCGGAGCCACACCCGCTAGTATTACCCCTGGTACCAGTGGATTAACAGCTTGTGCGCCTGCTACCGTTACTTTAAATGCCAATACCGGAAGTGGATACACCTACCAATGGTATAATGGAACCACACTCATTAATGGTGCTACCTCATCAACTTACACGGCAAGCACTTCGGGCAACTATCAGGTTGTAGTTAGCTCACCGGGCGGATGTTTAACCCCAGGTACATCATCTCCTGTAGCCGTTGCTATCAATACCACACCTTCTGCAAACATCACCCCAGCGGGTCCAACCACTTTTTGTACAGGAAATTCGGTTGTCTTAAACGCCAATACAGGCGCTGGACTTACCTACCAATGGTATAATGGAACAACCTTGTTGAGTGGAGCTACCAATAGTAATTATACAGCGACGGCAAGTGGAAATTACAAGGTAGTGGTTAGCAATGGAAGCTGTTCGGCTGCGGCTACTCCAACAACCGTTACTGTAAATAACATTCCTACTGCCAATGCAACCCCTGCCGGAACAACCACATTTTGTGCAGGCAGTTCGGTAATGCTCATGGCTAATAGCGGAACCGGATATACCTATCAATGGTATAATGGCACCACGGCTATCAGTGGGGCTACCAATATTTCTTATACAGCTAGCAATGCCGGAAACTACCAAGTGGTTGTGAGCGCCGGTGCTTCATGTTCAGCAACGTCGACATCGATACCTGTAACCGTAAACGCACTTCCTACCGCTACAAACACGGCCAGTGGCCCTACTAGCTTCTGCGCTGGAGGTTCTGTTTTATTAAATGCCAATACAGGTAGCGGACTAAACTATCAATGGTATAATGGAGCAGCCATTACCGGTGCTACAAATGCATCGTATACGGCTACACAAACCGGCAACTACAATGTTGTGATTACCAATGCGAATAACTGCTCGGCCAGTGCGGTGGTTATTCCAGTAACCGTAAATCAAAATCCGGTGGCTACCATCACACCTAGTAGTTCCGTTTCATTCTGTGCGGGATCGAATACAGTGCTCAATGCCAATACAGGTATTGGTTTTACCTATCAGTGGTATAACGGAAGCAGTATCATTAGCGGAGCCACCAATGCAAGTTATACCGTTAGCACGGCTGGAAGCTATAGTGTAACCATCAGTAACGCTTCGTCATGTTCTGATACATCATCATCGGTAAGCGTAACCGTAATTCCGTTACCTACACCCACGATTATCAATACCTCAGGACAACTTTCTGTCTCTGGCGGTCCTTACACTACCTATCAATGGTATCTTGGTGGCACAGCCATTGCAGGAGCAACTAATGCCACGTATACGCCTACTGCGAATGGAGACTATATTGTAAAAGTTTCCTTAGATGGTTGTGATGGAACTTCTGCTATCATTAAAGTAACCGGCGTAGGCGTAACAGATATTGCAGCTTCAATGGGCATTATCATTAGTCCTAATCCTGTTAGCAGTATCCTGCATATAGAAGGTATTCATCCTTATCATGTCATCGTTCGGAACATGCAAGGTGCTATCGTAAAAGAGGCTTATCAAACCCAAGAGATTTCTCTTGCCCATCTTGCCCAAGGCATCTATATGTTACAGATTACAGATAAACAAAATCAAAATCTGCTCAATCAAAAAATCATCAAAGAATAGAGAATACGATTTTCAAATTAAAAGCAGGATGGAAACAAACTCATCCTGCTTTTTTTATATGTATAAAGACAAAAGCTTGAGAACA
>JBEISB010000158.1:0-5274 GCA_040375635.1 Chitinophagaceae bacterium
ATACAGATCATCAGCAAACTCGCGAAACATTTTTTGCCAATCCTCTTGATTAGTGTCGTATGCAATATCGGCAAAAACGGCAGGATGTTGCTCGGCAGGTACATCCTGGAAGTACATCAAATGTAAAGCAGCTAATACCTTACGGTCAAGATCAACATTCATATTGCCAAGCATGCCTTTACGAGCATTGCTTATTTTGGTACAAAGAACAGCTAAAGAGTCGTCGCTGACACCAGCCGTATAGGCCTTAGCAATATTTTCGAAGCTAGCAGCAAACTTCATCAAATCGGGAGCCATAAAGGCTTCGCGGTAGAAGGTTGCCTGGCGGGCAAAGGGTGTATAGGCTTCATAAGCTTTCTGAAAGTCGGGCAATACGTTTTGCAATGCGGGTTTATTGCTAGCCCAATTCATGAACTCTTTTTCTTCCCCTTGTTTTTTCTCATAAATATGTAAATTTTTGAGTTGTTCGGTTTGTCCGATAAAGTACTTCCAATAATTAGCGACTGATGCATACGTAGAAGCATATTGTAGGTTCACGGCCATGCTTTTATCCATTTCATCGCGCATAATACTCAAGCGCTTTTCACGAATTTTCACAATCGAAGGATTGGAGATGCTCGTAGCTAAGTTTACGCCAAACGAAGTCAGGTAGCGGGTTGTACGACCCGGGTAGCCCATGATCATTGCGTAGTCGTTTTCATGAACACCTTTTAATGAAACCGGTAAGTGGTGTTTAGGAACATAGGGTTGATTGGAAGCAGAATAGGGGGCTGGCTTGTTTTCGCTATTGGCGTACACCCGAAACATCGAGAAGTCGCACGTATGACGAGGCCACATCCAATTGTCGGCATCTTTCCCAAATTTCCCCATATTTTCTGGCGGGGTGGCCACTAAGCGAATGTCGGTATAGCGCTCATACACGAACAAGAAATATTGATTGCCTCCATAAAATGATTTTACATCACTCTCATAGTTTTTATCGGCGTTGGCTTCTTTGGCTATGGTTTTTGCGATTTCATCGAACTTGGTTTCGAGCTCTTTGCCACTCGCCTTTCCCAGATAATTCTTCACCTTTTCAGACACATCTTCGATACGTACCAAGAATTTTACACTTAAGCCATTGCAGGGTAGTTCATCCTTCATGCCATTGGCCATAAAGCCGTTGATAAGGATATTATTGGATACGGAACTAACCTTGCTAATGGCATCATAGCCGCAATGATGATTGGTGATAAGCAATCCTTTGTCGGAAATGATTTCTCCTGTGCATCCTCCTCCAAATTGCACCACAGCATCTTTCAGAGAGTTTTGGTTAATGCTGTACACCTGGTCGGGCGTGAGTCGCAAGCCGAGTCGCTGCATGGCATCATAATTTTGAGCAATCAACATCGGGATCCACATGCCCTCGTCGGCACGCCCAATAAATCCTGCAAATAACAACAGAGAGGCGAGTATTATTTTTTTCATGTTCATACATTTTGGTAGCGAAGATAATTCTGACCTTCCAATCTCGCGCTTGCAATTTTGATAGGCTATAATCGGAGGGACTTACAGACTCATATTGTCTTTAAATTTCACGGCTTGTCTGCGCGAGACTTCTATTTCCTCGCCCCCTTGTAAGGTTAAGTGTAACCCGCCATTGAATTGCGAATCAATTTTTTGTATCATTTGCAAATTGATGATATGCTTACGGTTGGCTCGAAAAAATACTTTGGGGTCTAGTTTTTCTTCGAGTGCGTTCAACGATTTCAAGATTAGGGGCTTGTTATTATTGAAGTATACTTTGGCATAGTTGCCCACACTTTCAAATAAACGAACATCGCCGAGTTTCACAAACCAGCATCGCTCTCCATCCTTCACAAAGACTTGATCGTGGATACTGAGATAATTTTTTTTCGTAATTACTTCTTGCGCTAAGCTTTTTTTTACTTTTTGAATAGCTTCGCTGAGTCGTCGCGTTTCGATAGGCTTTAGCAAATAATCGAGTGCATTATATTCAAAAGCCTTGATGGCAAAATCGTTATAGGCGGTGGTGAAAATGACCTTAGGCGCATAGTCGAGCATTTCGAGTAAATCAAATCCCGTTTTATTTCCCGGCATTTGTATGTCGAGAAAAATGAGCTTGGGTTGATGCTCTTCCATTTTTTCGAGGGCTTCGGCCACATTCACGGCTTCGTCAAGAATTTCGATTTCCGGAAAATCTTGTAAAATTTTTTTTCAGTTCGTTACGAGCAAGACGTTCGTCGTCGATAATTAGTGTTTTAATCATAGCGATTCACTTTTTTCGGGTTGTATATGAATAAGAACGCGGACATAAGGCCCCTCTTGGCGGATAGAAAAGTTGGCTTTTTGTCCGTAGATATGTTGCAGTCGTTCACGGGTCGATCGCAGACCGAAACTCAAACTATCTTCATGTGGTGGTTCAAGATCTAAAGTGCCGGTATTGGTAATTTCGATCCATACACCGCTTTCATCGACTTTGGTTTCTAACAAAATTTCGCCCCCTTGTTCGGCGCGCGATACGCCATGTTTGATGCCGTTCTCAACCAGGGTTTGTAGCATCATGCCGGGTATTTGTACGGTAAGACTAGCAGGATCTATGTTTTGGTGGTATCGCAACCTGTCTTCGAAACGAATTTTCTCTAATGCCAAATAATCGTTGGTGAGTCGCAGCTCGTTTTCGAGGGTATCGGTAATTTCTTGACGAGTAATTGAATTGCGTAAGATATTAGACATTTGGGTAATAGCATTGCGAGCTTGTTCGGGGTTTTCGTCGATCAGGGCTCGGATACTATTAAGGGCATTAAAAATAAAATGAGGTTGCAGGTGCGATCGTATGGTTCTGATTTCCATATCCTTCATGTCCGACTCCATTCGCAATCGTTCTATCAATAGTCGCCTATTATCTTCAACATAGGTCCAGGCAAAATAGATAATACTCCATAAGCTAAACAGAAAATAAACGGATATAAAGGTTCCAAATACATCGCTGCTCTTAACATGAAAAAAGGCTTGTGGGTAGAAGATAGATAAGGATAGATAATAAACGGCATTAAAGGCGATAGACATTAGCAGCAAGCAAAGAGCCACATAAGGAATTAATTTTTCGGTAGGCCGAGAAGCCAGTTCTTGTTTGAGTATATGATAACGAAACGCATGGGTGGTGCCTATTCCAAAGATGGCAATGAGCAAGTTGATAACTAGTACTTCTTGATTACATTCTTTAGTAAGCAAGGCAATATAAAGATTAAGCAAGGCAAAGCAGAGCCAGCCGCTGAGCTGAAACAACCAGTATCTTGAAATGGAAGGCACAAAACAAAAGTAGGGAATGCGCTTGGATAGCTTGCAAAAAAGGCGATAAGAGGTCGTATATCGTTTTTATAGGTTGTTCTCATTATTTTAACGAGGGCTAATTCTGTGCAATCAATATATTTGCAGCCAACGTAACCAGAATGAATAAATACATACTCTGTCTGCTTTGTGCCATGATTGGTACAGTAGCCAATGCCCAAAAAAATAACGACACGGACACAAAAGGTTCTTACAGCAAGCCATCTCGCGATTATGTGATGCTGCAATTGGGTTATGATAACTGGTTAAACAAGCCTGATAGTATTATTACCACCGGGGTTGGACGCTCCCTAAATCTATATGTATGTTACGATTTTCCCATCATGAAATCGAATTTTAGTTTTGCAACGGGTCTCGGTGTTGGCAGCAGCAGTATCTTTTTAAAAGATCAGCAAGTGGTGTTAACGGATACGCTTAGCTATGTAAAGTTTATTCCGGAAACCCTTCCTTATAAAAAATATAAACTCACTACAGCCTACCTCGAAGCGCCTTTCGAATTACGCTATTTCAGCAATAAAGAAAACCGCAATAAGGGAGTAAAAGTAGCAGTTGGAATGAAGGTGGGTACCCTGCTATCAGCGCATACCAAGGGAAAAAGGACTTACAACAGCAAGCCGATTATAGAAAAGGTGAACACAAAACGTTACCTCGAAACATGGCGATATGCTGCTACGGCCCGCATTGGCTATGGTAATTTTTCGGTGTTTGGGGCGTATAATTTAAATGGCTTGTTTCGCACCAATGCTGGACCATCAGACCTTCGACCTTACTCTATTGGGATTTGCTTGAGTGGTTTATAGTCAGGCCTACTTTCCTTTTAAACCCTAATCCTGCCATTTATCGAGTTGTTTCGATTTGCGTAAGCGGTTTCTGCCTTACTTTGCGGTAAATTTATTTTGCATGCGTAAGCTTATTTTCTCTTTGATGGCCTTAACTAGCGCTGGTTTTGCTAACGCTCAGGCCGTGAACATCAAATTTACAGAGTATGATCTACCCAATGGTCTGCATGTTATTTTGCATGAAGATCATACTATCCCAACGGTTGCTATTTCGGTGCTCTATCATGTAGGGTCAAAAAACGAAGACCCAACCCGTACCGGTTTCGCCCATTTCTTTGAGCATCTCTTGTTCGAAGGCAGCGAAAATATTGGCAGAGGCGAGTACATGAAACTCGTTCAAAACAACGGGGGTGTTATTAATGCCAATACAACCTTCGATCGCACATTCTATTTCGAAACCTTGCCTTCTAATAAATTGGAGCAAGGACTTTGGATGGAAAGCGAACGAATGCTGCATGCCAAAATCGATGATATCGGATTAGAAACACAGCGCAAGGTCGTGAAAGAGGAGAAGAAGCAACGATATGAGAATACACCTTATGGTCATCTCCTCGAGCAAATCTTTAAGAATGCCTATACCCAACATCCTTATCAGTGGACGCCCATTGGCGAAGCCCAATATATCGATCAGGCAACCTTACCCGAGTTTATGGATTTTTACAAAACGTTTTATGTCCCTGAAAACGCCACGCTATCTATCGGTGGAGATATCAATCCAGAGCAAGCCAAAGCTTGGATTCAGAAATACTTTAGCACAATCCCGAAGGGAACCAAAGCCATTGTGCGACCTAGTATCGTAGAACCAGCACAAACTGAAGAGAAACGGGCTACCTATTACGATAAAGTACAGTTGCCTGCGGTAGTGTTTGCCTATCATGCCCCCGCTCAAGGTACGCCTGATGCTTATGCCCTCGAAATGCTTGGCAAGATTCTCTCCGAAGGCAAGAGCAGTCGACTGCAAAAAGAAATTGTAGATAAGCAACAAAAAGCAGTGGCTGCTGGTGCGTTTAGTTTGCCATCTGAAGACCCAGGATTGGTGATGATGTTCGGGATTAGCAATATGGGGGTTAAGCCCGAAGATTTA
>JBEISB010000257.1:0-2091 GCA_040375635.1 Chitinophagaceae bacterium
GTACCCCAAGTATGAGCATGGTGATTCCGGGTTTGATGTGTTGCTTTTTAGCACTCTGGGCCCTGAACGAAATTATCAGCGAAAAATTAGAGGCAAAAGAAACCCTCAACGCGATTAAAAAATCTTTTTTCATCACGGGTGGCTTGTGTTTGTTATTGGCGATTGGTGGTCGCGTGTTTATGACCTTTAAAGGGGATAAGGATGAGCAACAAAAAGCACAATTGGTACAAATGTTTGGCAATGAACAAGCTGCCGAGCAAGTGTTTAATGCGATGCTTGAAGATCGTCCTGCCTTGGTTACAAAAGATGGCTTACGTTCGTTTGCCTTTATCTTATTAGCCGCAGCGTTGTTATGGTTATTTGCCTCTAAAAAAATAAAATCGCCACTGGCCTTAGGAGGGGTTGGTTTATTAATCGCTGTTGATTTGCTCTCTCTCGGCACCCGGTATTTGAACGAAGATAGCTATATCGACAAAGAACAATTTGAGGCTCAGTTTGCACCTCGTCCCGTTGATCAACAAATTCTGCAAGACCCTGATCCGTATTACCGAGTGTTTGATTTAACCAGCGATCCGTATAATGATGCGATGGGAGCCGTTCATCATAAAATGATTGGCGGTTATCATCCGGCTAAATTAGAATCCTATCAGGATTTGATAGACCAACAACTATCGGCCGGAAAAATGAATGCTGAAGTATTAAATATGTTGAATACAAAGTATATCATTTTTAATGGACAAAAAAATCAACCCGCAGTTCAACCCAATATGAGTGCATGCGGAAATGCTTGGTTTGTCAATCAGGTGAAGTTGGTCGATAATGCCGATCAAGAAATGTTAGCTCTCAATGCAGAAAATATTGGAGATACCGCTCGTGTCGAAAATCCATTTCGTGCCAAAGAAACAGCCATCGTGCAAAAAAAGAATTGGAAAGAGTCAAGCACACAATTTGCGAATGATAGCAGTCGTTCGATTCGCTTAACAAAATATGGATTAAATCGTTTGCGTTTTACTTCGCACAGTACCCAAAATGGATTTGCGGTTTTTTCAGACATCTATTATAATTTAGGTTGGAAAGCCTATATCGATGGTAAGGAAAGCGATATCGTAAAGACAAATTATGTACTACGTGGCTTGATGATTCCTGCTGGCGACCATAAAATTGAGTTTGAGTATCGTCCTGAAACCTATTTGAAATGGAATAAGGTGAGCATGATTTCATCGATCTTGATATTACTCATTGTTGCCGCTGGTATTGGATTAGGATTGAAGCAAGAATTCAAAGAAGAAAAAAAATAATGTCCATTTGCATAATTCGGGAGGTTAATGAAACAGACGTTCCCATGGTTCTATCGCTGATTCAAGAATTAGCGGTGTATGAAAAAATGGAAGATCAGGTAGTTGCCGATGAAGATGCTTTGCGACAACATCTTTTCGAGAAACAAAGCTGTTATTGTGTATTGGCCTTCGAAGAAAACCGGGCAGTTGGTTTTGCACTCTACTTTTTCAATTACTCTACGTTCGTTGGTAAAAGAGGATTGTATCTCGAAGATTTATATGTACAACCCGACTATCGCGGTAAAGGATATGGCAAACAATTGCTCATGCATTTGGTGAAGGTGGCACAGCAACAAAATTGTGGTCGTATGGAATGGTCTGTCCTCAATTGGAATAAACCCGCCATTGATTTTTACGAAAACTTGGGTGCGCATCCGATGAATGAGTGGACAGTCTATCGCTTACGACAAGAACAGTTTGCTACCTTGCTTGCCGATAAGAAGGCTTAAATTTCCCAGCCGATAAATCTGTATCTTAGCCAAAAATATCACAGTATGTTAGGGTGTAGATTAATAGGCTTAAGTAGCTTGATCGTTCTCTTTTTTATTACCACAAAAGCACAACAAGCAACTGGTGTGTTTACGGGGCCTTTTACGCAACCCCTTCATCATACAACCCAAGCAAGCGATTTTACTAAGTCCCTTTGGAATATCAATGTGCAATCCTTTCCGAATGAGGCCGAAGAAGGGTTTAGACATCTCGCTCCCTTAAAGGCAAAGCAAAATCAGCAGAAACTTGAAGGGATAAAAAATCA
>JBEISB010000156.1:0-5300 GCA_040375635.1 Chitinophagaceae bacterium
ACGCCCCCCTCCTAATCTCCTCCACACAATCAAACACACTCTTCTTTTTGCCCGATTCATAATAGTAGGTACATTCGCCATCTGCTTTATCATGCAAATAACTCCCTTTGTTTTCTATATTCCCGTTCTTATACCATGATGTCCATAATCCTTCGTGCAGGTTATGACTATATTCTCCGCGAGACTGTGGCTTTCCGTTATCATAGTAATAGGTAAACAATCCTTCCCGAATATCCTCTGATGAAAAATTACCATCCATCTGCAAAGTCCCATCCCGAAAATAATCTTTGGCTAAAAAACCTCCTTGATCTAAATTTTTCTTGACCCGATAAAAATGATAATCCTTTGCTTGGGTGGGTTTCCATTTTGCGTCGTAGGTAATGGTGTCCTGAGCCATAGTGGCTTGTGCCATAAACATGAATATCCCGCCCCCAATCATTATCTGTCTAACCATAATTCAAAGCTAATGATTCAATTTATAAAAGGTATAAAACAAGGTGAAATCCATATTATTTATACCTTTACGAATATCTCATGTACAGCATCCCAATAAAAGTCAGTGGCATATTCCTGTTGACTTTTTTGACCTTGACTCCTTTCCTTAGTTCGGCTCAACTCAAATGAATATGGGCCGAGAGCCTTGGTGGTTTCGGTAAGCGGGTTGTTTTGGCTACTATAGAAAAATAAAGAAAAATAAGACGAATTAAAAAAGAATGAATAAATTCGACATATGAAACATGATTCAGAAATCATAACAATCGACCCACAAGTTAGGTTTGGAAAACCGTGCATTCGTGGAATGAGAATTTCTGTATATGATATATTAAACTGGCTTGCTTCAGGAATGAGCCAGACAGAAATTATTGAAGACTACCCCGAATTGACTAAAGAAGATATTTTGGCGGTATTGTCATTTGCAGCGGATAGAGAGCACAGATTAAAAGTTGCATAGTGAAATTTCTTTTAGCGATTAGCTTCTGTCTGGTAAGCCTTCTCAATAATGCTGAGGCTCAAGACTTCAAAATGATTCAAATCAATATCGAGAATACCCAGCAGACAGCGGTGACTGGGCATTATTCAATACAAGCCAATTGGGTAGAAGGAGCCTTTCGTAAAAAAATGTCTGATGCCAAATTGGGTAGTGGCGAAAAATCGAAGGATGGATTTAGGGTATACAAAGGAATCACCATTCCTGAAATCAGCGAAACGCAGATGGATATGTATATGAAAGTAGAGGCCGATAATGAAACGGGACTAAGCGTTCTTACCTTATTATTTTCGAAAGGATACAATAACTATCTAAAACCGAGTATTGATTCTGAAGAACTCAAACAAGGAATTCGTTATCTAGAATCCTTTGTGAAAGACGCTACAAGATTTCAGTTGAATGCCGAAATCACCCAACAAAATGAATTGATCGCCAAACGGCAAAAAGAACTCAAAAAACTAAAATCCGAAGAATCCGATTTGCGCCACGACAAAGAAAAAATGGAATCTAAAATTGCCAAGTGTACCATCGAAAGTGGCGCTTTACAAGCGGAAATGGAGAATCAACAAAAATTGTTAGACATGACCCGCGCGAAAACCGCAAGCCTCGATCAAGTGGATGCCTTAAAGAAGGAAGTGAGTAAGCAAGAGAGTAATTTCAAAAAATCGAGAAAAAGATTTGAACGTAAGGTTGATGATTGTGCTGCATTGAAAACCCGTGTCAGTAAAATGGAAAGAGATATCGAAGAAAATCAAAACCAGCAAAGCGACAAAGAGAACCAAATCAACATCGAAACAAAAAAAATAAAAGAACTACAAGAGCAGCTAGGTTATTTGCAATAAAGGTTCTTATTAAACACTGATTGTAAAAAGGAAATTGAAGCTTGCACTACATCTACCGTTGGCTTCGGTAAGAGAGTAGTTTCCCATGGATGTTTTCTCCCAAACACATGGTCAGAATCTACCGTAAAGAATATAGAATCTGGCTTCCACGTTTGTAAGTCGATGGCACTTTGCAAAGGCACCGCTGTATCGTTAGTGCCATGACAAATTAAATTAGGTATATCTAACTGCTGCATGGCTTTGGTTAGATCATAGGCCTGAGCATGAGATAAATAATCTTCGTACAATTGATAATACAAAGGCATCGATTGTCCGGTTCGTTGATTATGGTAATAGATAGCCCCCTGCTCTTTCCACTCTTTTAGCTTGGCGGGTTTATAATTCCCAAAGGGCGTTTGACATACTGAAACAGAAGCCCATGTAAGTAAAGCCCGAACGCGGCTATCCGATGCCGCCTGCAGAATGGCTATGCCTCCTCCCCGACTATGTCCGAGTAAGGCAATTCTATTTGTATCTATTTGATGAGCAAAAACGTGACTTGAATCCGTAATCCAATTCAACATGCACGTCGTATCAAAAAGCTCTTTGCTGTAATTATTATTAGCAAAAGCTTCTAGGTCCACAAAATCCTCGGGCGAGTCTGGGGTGGTTCCGTTATGGGATAAATTAAATTTGACAAAGACAAATCCCGATTGCGCAAATTGTGATGCAATCAAATCGAAATTCCCCCAATCCTTAAAACCATTAAAACCGTGTATATATAAAATAACGGGACAATCCGCTTGCTGTTCAGGAAGAAAAACATCCGCCAGCATAAGCCTTTCGTTACTGCCGGCTACCAACAGATTTTTTACCGCCCTGATTTCACCCATTATTGTTTCTGCAACTTACGCGTTACAATCCCCCGATCTGAACAAACTTGCAGAATATAAATTCCGGCAGGCAAATCAGAAATATTGATACTAGTAACTGCTTCATGCGATTGTTGAGTGCTCAAGGTTTGTCCTTGCAGATTTTGAATGCTGCACGTATACCCTTTCGGATACCCTCCCACGCGCACACTTACCTTATCGCTTGCCGGGTTCGGATAGATATCAACAAGCTGCGAAAAATGGCTCTCTTCTATACTCAAAGGATAACATTTACTAGAAGTAGAAATCCATTTGGCATCGAGCCAAGCTAATCGTGCTTTAATGAATGTTTTTAATTGAGCAACTTCTTCAGCATAATTAGTAGCCATAGGTGTAGGTTCGTTCACAATCGGCACACCCCATATCGGCCATTGCGTAAAATTGCGAGAAATAGCGCCATTCGCATTCAGTAAATTACTCATTGAATCAATCATAGCGAAAATTTTAACGGTATCGAGAAGGTTTCCAGACTGACGATAGTTTGTGTAACGACATTTGACTTCATCCATAAAGCTGGTATCGCTGGCTAGACGTTGCCACCAAAACGGAGGTAACTTAGCATCGGTACCACAAACCCCACCATAATTATAACACCAGCCAGTATCGACACTGCTATTGCAATCTGCCGTGTTATGCCAGGCCACTTCCATACTCCACAAGGGTCCAGGACGAAGTTTGGTACCTTTATCTTTATACAAGTATGTATTTTTTCGATAGGCCTGATTGTTCTTCGATACCTCTTGCAAGATCATAAAGTCGGCAAAAGAATTTTCAGCGCCGTTATTTCTCCAACCTAGCACGGTATCCTGAAAGTTAGGGGCGTTTAACGCATTCTCGAAACTATCTACAAAGCCTTTGATATAAGCTTGCTGCACAGGCGTAATGGTTCCTGCATCTGGATAATCGTACTCAAAATTGATTTGTTGCGTTGTAGCAAATGGAGGTGTGTATGCACTGGTCCAACCAGTTCCGCCTCCATCTATCTTTACAATATAACCTCCTGTCAAGTTAATGCCTGCATTATCAAGGTTCGTTAGCTTCGCAATATCTACCCGCAAAGAATCGCGTTTGATTTTTTCACCGAACGTATAAACTCCCATGTACTGAGTGTTTACAATCACTTCGCAAAAACGCTGACGAGAAGCGTATCGACCCATTTTTTCATGTAGCCGAAAGCCTAATACATTGCGCATTAAGGAGCGGTCTTCATAAGCCGAAAGCAACACCCAATCATTTTCTGATGGCATACCTAAGATTGCGGTGTCTAAACTTACTGAGGGTGAGCTCCAAGTTTCTACCGAATATGAGCTTTTGGGATAAGTGGTATTGCCGCGTTGGTTGATGCCAATCATGCCCGTGAAGGAAGGGACATCGCCTGGATGGTTCAATCCTGTCGTATTATTGATAATGGTTAGGGTTCCCTGAATCTGTGTTGTACCAATCGTTGTCGGCGTGGTAATCTCTATTATGGGGAGGTTTGTTGCTGTTAATTGAGCCTTTATCTGTGTTGCTAAACAGATGCTACCGAATAAAAAAATGGCTAACGCCTTTGAAATTGACATATTGTGCATTATTTCGCACAATAATAAGTGTTAACCGCAATTTTTTTGAAAGAATGTAGATAATTCTTGAAGGAAACAAGATAAAAAACTAACTTGGCATAGGTCAATATCGTCTTTTGGCCACAAACCCTATTTTATTATTATATGAGAAGAATTTCTGTACTAATCCTAATGCTGGCTTTAGCCTTAACAGCCAAAAGCCAGATTGTCATCAATGAGTATTCTTGTTCGAATTACAATTCTTACGCAGATGCCTTTGGCAATTTTAGCGATTGGGTTGAACTCTACAACGATGGCCCTGTTGCTATAGACCTGGCAGGGTATTATCTGAGTGATGAGCCTACGAACCCAACCCGTTGGCAAGTACCAACAGGTTTTAATACCGTGATTGCTCCAGGTGGAAGAAAAATGGTATTTGCTAGCGGCGATGATACGGTAACTACGGGTGGACAAATTCATACCAATTTCAAACTCACGCAAAGTCATGGTAACTGGATTATTTTGAGCGCCCCATCGGGTATATTAGTCGATTCGATACAATGTCGCTTAACCCAAAGAGCTCATTCTAGGGGGCGAAAGACAGATGCTGCTGCTTCTTGGGGCATATTTTCTATCCCAACGCCTAATGCAAGTAACGGTACACAAACCGCCTATAATGATTACGCCACTAAACCCATTTTTAATATTAATGCTGGCAATTATACCAGTACCCAGAGTGTTACATTAAGCAGCCCCGACCCTAATGTTACGATTTACTACACAAGCAACGGAACAGTTCCTACCGCAACATCCACGGCATACACTACCCCTATACCGGTGACCGTTACCGTGGCGCTGAGAGCGAGAGCCATTTCAAGCAATCCCCTTATCTTGCCAAGTTTTACAGAAACCAATACTTACTTTATCAACGATGCCGTTGACTCAAGATACAATGTAGTTTCTCTATGCGGGGCTTTTACCGCAGCCAGCAGCAGTGGCGGAGGCTATTTATTTGGAT
>JBEISB010000152.1:0-5459 GCA_040375635.1 Chitinophagaceae bacterium
GTCACTTCACTCACCCGTAATCCACAGCTATACATGGTTTCAAGAATCGCTTTGTTGCGGGTACCTTCGGGCAGACTTAAGTCGATGGCGGCAAATAACTCTCCAATTTCGTCAACCGATAAGGTGTCGGGTAGCTTACGACGAATTTTGGGAGCCTCTAATAATTCGGTAGGATTACCTTTGATCACTTCTTCAATCATCAGGTACCGAAAAAAAGCTTTTAATCCTGATAATATGCGGGCTTGAGAATTGGCACTCATGCCGAATTCATGAATCCAGACTAAAAATCCCTGTAATTGCTTACCATCAATTTGATGAATAGGGAGTGATGAATTTTCTAAATTCAGGTATTGGGCCAGCTTCATCACATCGTGGGCATAGGCATCTACCGAGTGCTCGCTCATTGATTTTTCGAGACGCAGAAAGGTAATAAACCCACGGATATACGATTCTATAGCCACAATGGATAATTTTAGGGGAAGATAAGCAGTCGACCGAAATATTTATAGGCTGTTTTCGAAATAGCCTGCATCAGAATAATAATTCACCTGTTTCTTCGTTTTAAAGAAAATGATAATCCATACATGCAAAAATTTACTTCTAACGACTTATTACTGTATCTCTCTAACGAACTGCCTGCCCATACCAGACAAGCATTAGAACAGGCGCTTCTTTCCGACTTTGATCTACAAAACGAATTACACGAACTTGAGGAGAGTTTTTCCGACATTCAGGCCATAGAATTTGAGCCTTCAACAGGATCTATCCAACATATTCTATCGGTGTTTCGGCGCGAAGATGAAATGCAGTTGGTATGAGCCTTAGACAATCTCTCCTATCAATGTGCCTGAGGTAGCTGAGGTAATGCGCACGTTTACATAGTCGCATTTGTTTACCGTGCCTTTTGGAAAGACTACCATTTTGTTTTTATCGGTTCGTCCACTGTATTCTTCCGGATTTTTTTTCGAAGGACCTTCTACCAAAATAGTAAATACTTGTCCGATGTCTTTTAGATTACTGAGACGGCTGTTTTCACGTTGCACAGTAATAATTTCACTGAGTCTCCTGTTCTTTACCTCCTCGCTAATATCATCGGCATAACGTCGAGCAGCCAAGGTTCCCGGGCGTTCGCTATACGAGTACATATAGGCTAAATCGAAAGCACATTCTTTGATGATGGAAATCGTATCTTGATGATCTTCTTCGGTCTCACCACAAAATCCAGAAATGATGTCCGTGCTCAAAGCGCATCCGGGTAATATTTCCTGAATACGACTTACCTTATGCAGATACCACTCGCGGGTATAGGTACGATTCATTCGTTGTAATACTTGCGTACTTCCGCTTTGTATGGGCAGGTGAATATACTTGCAGATATTGTCGTAACGAGCCATTACATGCAGTACATCGTCGGTAATATCTTTGGGATGTGAGGTACTAAATCGAACACGTAATAAGGGATTGATTTGTGCAACCATTTCCATTAGGTTAGCAAAACTTACAGTCTCTCCGTTTTCCGGATGTTCGAAGCGGTAGCTGTCTACGTTTTGTCCGAGTAAAGTTACCTCTCGATAGCCTCTATCAAACAAGTCACGGGCTTCGGCTACTATCGAATAAGCTTCGCGACTTCTTTCGCGTCCACGGGTAAAGGGCACAACACAAAAGCTGCACATATTATTGCAACCCCGCATAATGCTAACAAACCCCGACACGCCGTTTCCATCTAAGCGAACCGGATTGATATCGGCATAAGTTTCTTCACGACTCAATAATACATTCACCGATTTTTGTCCTCCTTCTGCTTCTTCAATCAAAGTAGGTAAAGTTCGATAGGCATCGGGTCCAACTACTAAGTCCACCAACTTTTCTTCTTCGAGCAATTTCTCTTTTAGTCTCTCGGCCATGCATCCTAAAATGCCTACTAGTAAAGAGGCATTTCTCTTTTTAAATCCTTTAAAATGAATCAAGCGATGACGTATCGTTTGTTCGGCTTTTTCTCGAATAGAACAGGTATTGACTAATATCAAGGAAGCTTCTTCGATATTCGTAGTGGCTCCATATCCACTATCATGTAGTATAGAAGCTACAATTTCACTGTCGTTGAAATTCATTGCACAACCATAACTCTCGATATAGAATTTTTTGTCGGCTTGCAAATGGCGTGTAGAAGATAAGGCAGTACCCTGGCGACTTTCATCTATCACTTTCGGGCTAATTTCAATCATGCAAATGAATTAAGAGATGCAAATATAATGGGTAGCTAAAGAAAAAAGCTGAGGGTTAGCTCAGCTTTTCACTAGTATGATAGATAATCAATTAAGCTTCTGGCGTTTCGGCTGTAGGCTCAGCATTATCGTTTGGTGTTTCTGCTGGTGTTTCTTCAACAAGGGGCGTTTCAGCAACAGCTTCTACTACCGGTGTTTCTTCAACAAGGGGTGCCGCAACTTCTTCTACAACAGCTGTTGTTTCTTCAGCCACTGGCGCAACAACCTCATCAACAGGGGTGCTAACTTCTTCAGCTATTGCAGCCGGAGCAGCAGCCTCAACAACGGGTTCAGCTTTGGGAGCGACTTTAGGAGCAGCTGCTTTTTTAGTACGACTACGACGAGTTTTCTTCTTCTCTTCGCCCACTTCGGTACCTGGGTTGTAGATTTCATTAAAATCAACCAATTCAATCATGGCCATATCAGCAGCATCTCCCAAACGACGTTCGAGTTTGATGATGCGGCAGTATCCACCTGGACGATCACCGATTTTATTACTTACCGTTCCGAATAATTCTTTGATAGCCTCTTTATCCTGAAGGTAGCTAAACACAACACGACGTTGATGCGTATCATCCTTTTTGGCTTTTGTGAGGATAGGTTCAACAAACACACGCAGGGCTTTGGCTTTGGCCAAGGTGGTTACAATACGTTTGTGCTGAATTAGCTGTATAGCCAAGTTACGCAATAACGCTTTTCTGTGAGGGGTCTTACGACCTAAGTGATTATTTTTAACACCGTGTCTCATGTTACTTTATTTTTTTGAAGCCCCTGCGATTAGAGGTCGTCTAAGTTAATTTTTGATAAATCCATTCCAAATCCTAATCCGCGATCAATCAATACCTGCTCGATTTCTGAGAGTGATTTTTGTCCAAAGTTTCTAAACTTCATCAACTCATCTTGTTCGTATTGTACTAATTCGCTGAGGCTGTTAATTTTAGCTGCTTTCAGACAGTTGAAGGCACGAACTGAAAGATCTAAATCTTCGAGTGGTGTTTTCAGAATCTGACGCAGTTTTAACGTTTGCTCATCTACGATATCATGTTTTTCAGAAACACCCGTATCAAAAGTGATATTCTCATCAGTAATCAACATCAAGTGCTGAATCAAGATACGAGAGGCTTGTTTTACGGCTTCTTCAGGATGAATAGTACCGTCGGTGCTTACATCAAGAATTAATTTTTCGAAATCAGTACGTTGTTCTACACGCGTATTTTCGATTGCGTAACGAACATTTTTGATTGGGGTAAAGATACTGTCAGTTGCGATCCAGCCGATAGCTAATTCGCGCGACTTACTCTCATCAGCCGGGATATATCCACGACCTTTGATTACGTTCATTTCAATTTTAAGATTGGTGCTGGTATTCATGTTGCAGATTACCATATCCGGATTCATGATATCGAAATGATTGGTTACTTCGGCAATCATACCGGCAGTAAACACTTCTTTTCCTTTGATATTAAGTTCGATTCTTTCGGTAGAAATTTCGGTGTCGATTTTCTTACGGAAACGAACTTGTTTTAAATTGAGGATGATTTCTGTTACATCTTCTGTCACTCCTTTTACAGTAGTGAACTCGTGATCAACACCTTCGATACGAATGCTGCTGATTGCATATCCTTCGAGTGAACTTAAGAGTACACGACGAAGAGCATTTCCTATGGTAACGCCAAAACCAGGCTCCAAGGGACGAAATTCGAAAGTTCCTTCAAATTCGGTTGCTTTTTGCAGAACGATTTTATCGGGCTTTTGAAAATTTAATATGGCCATTAATTATGTGAATTTAAATTTGAATAAAAAAAGAGGACTTCCAGACAATGATTATTACTTAGAGTACAACTCTACAATCAGTTGTTCTTTGATATTCTCAGGAACACTTTCACGCTCAGGATGAGATATATAGGTTCCTTTCATTTCCTTTTCATTCCATTCTAACCAATTGATTTTTGGATCCTTCCCACGTAAACGAGAAGACAAGGCTTGGTTAGCGGCACTCTTTTCTTTGATTCCGATTACATCACCCGGCTTTAAGATCGCCGAAGGAATGTTACATACTTCACCGCTAACTGTAATGTGCTTGTGTGAAACCAACTGACGGGCAGCTGGACGAGATTCGGCAATACCTAAGCGATAAACGGTATTGTCTAAACGAGCTTCTAAAAGACGAATTAGGTTTTCACCTGTTACTCCTTTTAGACGAGCTGCTTCTTCGAACGTATTCCGGAAGCGACGCTCTAATACACCATAAGTATATTTTGCCTTTTGTTTTTCGCGCAATTGTAAAGCGTATTCTCCTAATTGCTTGCGCTTGCGTTGCGCCCCGTGTTGACCGGGAGGGTTACTGTTTTTTCCGAGGTATTTCCCATTTCCAAGAATAGGTTCTCCGAAAATTCTACAGATTTTTGTTTTGGGTCCTGTGTATCTAGCCATTGCTTTTTGATGGATTTTTTTGTGATAAAATTCCGGTTAAACTCATATAAAATCCTAATTTAGATTTTAACCGGCAGGGATAATAAATGAATAAATTATACTCTTCTTTTCTTTGGCGGACGACATCCGTTGTGTGGTAAAGGTGTGCAATCGAAGATCGATGTAACCTCAATACCTGAATTAGACACAGAGCGGATAGCACTTTCGCGACCGGCACCAGGTCCTTTCACGAAAACATCAGCTTTCTTCATACCCGCATCAAAAGCTACCTTACCGGCATCTTGTGAAGCCAACTGAGCAGCATATGGGGTATTTTTCTTACTTCCACGGAAGCCCATTTTACCGGCACTACTCCATGAAATTACCTGACCTTGTTTGTTGGTGTAGGCAATGATAATATTATTAAAGGTAGATGATACATGCACATCACCGTGAGCATCTACTTTTACGATCCGTTTTTTGGCAGCGGCTTTTGCGCTGGTTTGCTGGTTTGCTTTCGCCATTTTATTTGAATTCTTACGTTAATTATTTTTCTTACTATAAAGAGAATCAGATAGTTAATCTTATTTCTTAGCTGCCTTTTTCTTACCGGCAACTGTCTTACGTTTTCCTTTACGAGTACGTGAGTTTGTACGAGTACGTTGTCCACGTAACGGTAAGCCCTTACGATGACGTAATCCACGATAACAAGCAATATCCAACAAACGTTTGATACTCATCTGCACCTCCGAACGAAGCTGACCTTCTACCTTAAACTCGGCA
>JBEISB010000110.1:0-7634 GCA_040375635.1 Chitinophagaceae bacterium
ACGCGTTAGTGTTGTCGGCGGTGGTTGTAGCGGACTGAGCTATAAGCTCGATTTCGATAATGAAATCAAACCCATGGATCAGACTTTCGAAGACAAGGGTATTAAACTAGTAACGGATTTAAAAAGCTTCCTTTATCTGGTAAATACCGAGCTCGATTTTTCTGACGGACTTAACGGCAAGGGTTTTAATTTCGTGAATCCTAATGCCAGTCGTAGTTGCGGTTGTGGCGAAAGTTTTGCTGTATAATTACTAAAATTATGAATACTCCCGTCTTTAAAGCCTCCCTAGATACTGCATCAAAAATGGTTAGTTTTATGTTGGCTATTTTTTCTCTTTCCTTCCCGCTCTTTAGTTATCTCTCTGGAAATTCTGAAGCTTGGGCTTTTTGTTTACCCTTATTGCCTTTGATTATTATTGTAGGAGGTACCTATCTATACTCACCCAAAGGCTATGCATTGGATTCTGAATTTCTTTATATCGTTCGTATCGCCGATAAGAAAAAAATCGCTCGTAAAGACATTGCTTCAGTGCAATCTGTTAGCCCCGAAGAGTTAGGTAGGGTTTGGCGGATGTTTGGGAATGGGGGCTTATTTGGATATACCGGATGGTTTAGTACGGCATTAGGTAAAATGCGCTGGTATGTTTCGCAACGCAAAAATTATGTGCTACTTACCATGACAAACAACGCAAAAATTTTACTGAGTCCAGATGATGTTACCGGCTTTATTCATGCTATTGAACCGTAAACGCTTGGGTACTGATAACTCCCTTCGCACCACTGATTCTCAATACATAATTACCGGGTAACAAGGGTTGTGTGCGAAACGAAAAATCGTTTGTTCCGGCTTTGGTATAAGTATCTAACAACAAACGAACTACTCGTCCCTGCATATCGATAATTTCAAATCTTGTCTTGCCCCCTGTTTCTAATGAAAAGCGAACATTTACACGATCCGTAACAGGATTCGGGTAAAGGGTATCATCTTCTTGATTTACAATAACAGTGAAGTCGGTATTATCTACCATGGCTACCCAACAATTCATACCACTTGCCTTACCCCATGATCCCGATAAATAAGCACGATTTGTGGTATTATATTTTTTCTGGATATTGGTGTAATCACCCCAACGCTCTGTTGAATCGGTTAGCACATTGATATAAGATACTCCATTCTTTACAGGAATCACATCCGAATAGTTTCCGTTATTGTCTTTGTATAAAATACTGGTTCCCGGAAAACTGTCAACATAGCAATGCGAAAAGGTATACATCACCTTATGTTCGGAATTATTATTTCCCATCCAAGCCATGGAAGGATATCCATACTCAACAGTATCATTCGAAAAAATGTCAGCCTTTACGGTTGGACTTGTCGTACTAACATCCCGAATTTCACCCAGATAAACACCGGCATTGGCATGAGCCGGGTTGACTGTATTGGCACCAAAATGGATACGGTCATTTTCATATATCGCCGCTAATACGCGAGCATCATTGGTCATTAGATATTGTTGACCACTACTCGCAAAATATTTTTGGACTGCATTCGGTGGAAAACCATAGGCCACCGGCGATATCAAAACCTTTTGTTGCAAGGTGGCATTCCCCGATTGATACGAATCGGTAATCTCGGTTAAGAAGATACTGTCGTTGCTTGTCGCTACATTTCGTAAGGTGAGAAAGTACATCGAATTGCCCATGCTGGCACTTTGGTTTTTGGCCGGACAAATATTTCGTAAGGGCGTACCATTATATTTTATATCGCCCCACAAATGATACTGCAAGGGCGTACCCGCATATCCTCCTTGCTTGTCTATTTGCCAAATCACAGACTGCTTAAAACCAACCGTCCAACTAACACTATCCTTCACCTGATTAAAAGTGATAAATAAATCTTTATCAGAAATAGAAATAATCGGATAATCGCTCCAAGTTGAGTCGTTGAATGAGTTACCATTCAAGGTATAAAAATTCCAATTTCCTCCCGGATCATTGGTTTGTGTAAAGCCAACTAATATGGTCGAGGTAGAACTTACATTTCCTGAAAAACAAACCAATACAAAACGATCGCTAGCCGGATCATAAAGCACACGAGGATCAGACAACCAGCTATACACACCAATCGTTGATACCAAGGATGTTAAACTCTTATTCAATATTGTTTTAAGGGTATCATCATAAATACGCAAGTTTGAATTAACCACGCTGATTACCTTACCATCATTCGATACGGCAATATCATTATCATTAGGTACACTGCTAGCTGTATTGCCTTGTACACTTTTTACAATGTTCGGATTCGGTGCTAATCCACGCGTTTTTAATGATGACGATGTTTTGCCATATTGCTCCTGATGAGCTAAACGTTGTATCTGTAATTGTTGCTTTAAGTTACCATACTCGGCCGATGGAATCGGATGTTGATCGATAGCCATAAGGTTAATTTCATAATCTTGTATCGCGGGGTCAGAAAAATTGATAACGCGGGGGGGTGCTGAATGACCATCCATTCGTTTGGCTTGCGCCTGAAGTTGTTGAACAGAAATACCCAAGATGAAAAAGAATAATAGACTACGCATGAGAATCAAATTTGCCGACTAAGTTACATTCTATTTATGAAGTTGCACCCGTGTGATATCCAATACCAAATCTCCTAGGCTAAGCATAGCATTTATAAAAGCTATTTTTTGATATTTTTTTAGGTCTTCTATCTGTATCTCTTGTTCCACGAGAATGTTTTGTTTACATAAGCTTTGCCGCTTAACACCCGCCAATAGAGGCTTTGATGGGGTATGCCATTGCTCGCCATTCCAAAATGCAAGATTGGCATAGGAGGCGTCTGTCAATAAATTATTTTTGACAATCACAATATCCTCTTCTTCGGTTAGGTTTGCTTTGTGTTTATCGAGTGTCTGACGATGGCTATACTTTAAGGAATAATCTATCTCATCATCCACCACGAGATAAACCGTTTGTAATTGTTTGGGCTGATAGGGCAATACCTCAAGCGTCCAACGAATATCATTATAAAATACACGGACCTTCTGTCGTCCTGCTTTGCTTTTTTGTTTTATGGCTGCCTGCAAATGCTGTAAATCCGGTACGCGTCCCCATAAGGCATAAGCACTCCGTTGCATACGTTGGATATGTAGTTCCAACAACTGGACTTCTGTATCGATGACACAAATAGATTCAAAGAGTGGGTACATAAATTTTATCTAATATTTCTTGATACTCCTTGCGGGCATCGCTATAAATGGTTATACCTCCACCACTTTTATACACCCAACCCTTTTCTGTTTGTTCTATAAAACGAATTAATACACAGCTGTCTAGATTTTCACCATCAAAATAAAATGCCGTTCCGGTATAATATCCCCTTTCATAGTTTTCAGTATTGTTGATAATCTCTAGCGTCTTTACTTTAGGGGCACCGCTAATAGATCCTGCCGGTAGTAAGGCAAACAATATATTACCTAGTTCTTCTCGATACGACACAGGCAGCACGCCTTCAATATGCGAACTAACCTGATATAATTTTTTACTCGCTGTCGTTATCTCATCAATATATCGGAATCGCTTTACGGCTACCTGTGTAGCGACTCGACTTAAATCGTTTCTTATTAAATCGACAATGGTATAGTGTTCGGCTGTTTCTTTAGGATCTTGTAAAATAATTTCTATTGCTGATGGGATAGCAGCATCAATAGTCCCCTTCATCGGATAAGAACTAATTCGCCCGTTTTGTATACGCACAAAAATCTCCGGCGAAAAGCAAACCCACTGTTGTTTATACTGAATTTTATATCGTGCTTTCGAGGCTGTAAATATCTCATGCATGCTTGATACACATTGCAAGGGGGTTTGAACAGTTAAGTTAGTAAGAAAAGAATTACCATAATGCAATTGCTCTTGTACCTGCGAAAAAGATTGTTGATAAGCTTCGAAAGAAAGAGGGGTAGGATGTAATGATATAGCTTGTGTTGTGCTAATTTCGGTATCATTGCGCCACTGTGGAAATTGAACGCGTATGCCTGCTTCTTGTAATTCGTGAGGCGAATAGAGTTCGGCATTTTGGACTAAAAAATCAACCAATAAAAAAAAGGGGCTTCTCTGTTTTGCCCGTTCATTTATTTTTTCAATAAGGTTGGCCGATATCGACAAGAAAAATTTATTTTGTGTAAAAATAGGGCATTGCGAATATTACTCATTGATAATTACGACTCATTCACGTTCAACATTGTAGAAATTCTCCGGCAATTGGGTCCCGATGAATTATGCGTGGTAAAAAATGATGCAGTGGATGGAGAATACGCAAGGGATTTTGATAAAATTGTTCTTTCCCCAGGACCAGCAACGCCTCGCGAATCTGGGCAACTAATGAATATTGTAGAGCAATTAGCCTCCACACATTCTATTTTGGGAATTTGTCTCGGACATCAAGCCATCGCTGAAGTCTTTGGGGCTACGCTGCAACATTTAAGCGCCCCCCTTCATGGCATACAAACAGAATGCACACCTATTGGAGATGGAGATTCTGTGTTATATGGCGGCATTGAAGGGCCTATGACGGTGGGTTTATATCATTCGTGGACTGTGAATCCAAGCAACTTTCCGAACGAACTACGCATTACGGGTATGTCTGCACAACAACATATTCTTTCGATTCGCCATAAAACATATGATGTAAGGGGGGTGCAATTTCATCCCGAAAGTTATATGACGCCATCGGGTGCGAACATGATTTTTAATTGGCTCAAACACTAAACATTTCATAAACCGAAAAGGGCCACTCCCTTGCGGAAAATGGCCCTCTATTAAAACTACAAAAAAACTGCCTTACAGGGTTCTGGAAAGAAATTTATAAAATGACGACTTGGTTCCATAAAAATCTGATGAAGTATCACTCATCAAATCCAGAAGGTTATGATCCGCTTCTATCATCTTCACATTAATATAATTAGGTTTCGCTGCGGCTTCTTTTAATAAACCTTCGTTTTTCAACTTTACATCATGAATTAATTCATCGATATGCGTCGACTGAATCTTGAACTTGTTTTCATAATGATCTACCTCCTTCATGATGTCGGCCGAAGTATTTTTGGTAGGAATTTCTTCGAGTCTTTTTCTCAAATAAGGAATTTCACTTTTGTAGAATGCCAATTCTCGCATCCACTCTTCACAGAGCATATGCACATGGGCAATTGAATCTTTTGTCATACGGTTATGTTTTTTTGTACACACAAATGTATACACCCTCTCATGAGTGAAATATGACAAATATCAGCGGGACAAACTATTCTTATCATAAAAAAAGCCTCCCGAATTCGGAAGGCTTTATGTATAATATCCTTTTCTGTTTAGAAGAAGTTGCTGCGATTATCAACAATTTTCGCTTTTTTCTTCAAGACTTGTGGAATCGAACCTTGCATTTGTCCAGCCATTTGTTGCATTTGCTGTTGACGCTCCATGTTCATAGCCGGATTAGGCTCATTTTTACCAAGAGGAGGTTGGTTGATATTTCGAACATTCACAAAAAATACACCTTGCTCACCAGGAATGCCCGGAGATACTTTGTTTAATAAAGCTTTATTAAAGGCGGCACCAATCACTTTAGGTTCGTATCCTAAGCTATCATTTCCTCCACCAGCAAGTAACAAACTATCAATGTTTTTAACGGTTGTTGCACCTAAAGCAGCAATCTGATCAAGACTTGTTTTTCCTTTCGCCTTTTCCATCAACATTTGTCCTTTCTTCTCACGCTTAAGATAATATTCTAGTTGCGGACGAATGGTAGCTACATCAGGTAGACTTCCTTTTTCTTGACGTGATGTTAAGTTAGCAATTACGCATTTATCACTTAAATTAAACACACCCGAAACATCCCCAATTTTTGCATCAAACATCCAACGAGAGATTTCGCGGGCGCTTCCTAAACCAGGTAAAATTTGTTGTGTTTTTGTAATGCTACTTGCCACTCGTTTATCCTTGCTCATTTTCTTTGCAGTCTCAGCAAATGATTTACTATCGCTGGCCTTGCTTTTGAATTCCGCGGCTTTCGCATAAACAGCTTGTATAGTTGCTTCGCTAGATTGAAGCGCCTTAACCACAGTAGCTAACTTTACACCGGGTTTAAAATCTTTCTGATCTTGAACACGAATCAAGTGGTATCCAAACTGAGTTTTTACCACTTTCATATCACCGACCTTACCATTAAAGCAAGCGTCGTTAAATTCAGTTACCATTTGTCCTTGACCAAAATAGCCTAAGTCGCCCCCTTTTTGTGCACTTCCTTTATCTTCTGAACGAGTGGCAGCCATTTGTTCAAAATTCGCACCGCCTTTTATGGCCGTTTCAATACTGTCTATAATTAATTTGGCGGCTTCTTCACTGCGTTGTTGACCAATTCCTATTAAGATATGAGAGGCTTTAACACTATCTGGTAAAGTTTTTTTGTCGGTTACTTTTACCAATTTAAATGAACCATTATCTAAGAAGGGTCCTATTACTGTACCAACACCAGCAGCCATAATTTCGGCGGCCTTATCGGCAGGTAATTTGTCTTGACTCATAAAGATATCCTTCATAGATTCTTCTGAATATTGATTCACAAATTCTTCGTTGTTTTTCGTTGAATCAAATTCTCCACGAATTTTGTTGAGTAATCCTAAACTGGCCGCCGAATCATCTGCTGTAGGCACTATATCAAAAACTACATAATCGGCGTTTGCCATAGCCTCTTCTGATTTCAATAAGTTTTCTTTTTTCTTCATAAAGGCCTTGATGTCATCATCACTCACCTTTACTTCATTATCATTAATCATCTCATAAGGTAACTTCACATAACTAATAGCTGCTATACTTGCTCTTTCACGAGCCATATCATTTAATACAAAAGTGGGGATATAAATTCCTTTTGTTACTAAATCTGTGTACTTACTATTCATGCGGGACTTAATCATAGATTCTTCGAATTCGCGCCATTGATTTCTTTTGGTAACTTGTTCCTCACCTTTACCCTGACTTAATGACGTAAGGTATTCGCTTACTTTAGAGGGGTCAAATATTCCTGTATTCGGATCGGTAAAACTTTGTTTAATCATGGGATCAGCGTAAGGCCCCACCTCCATATCTTGTAACTCCTTATCGGTTAAGGCAATGCCTAATTTTTCATTTTCGCTAGCCACCAGGTTTTCATTGAGGATATCATTCCAAACCTGATCATTCAAAGAATTTTTTTCTGTTTCTGTTAATGCCTGACCCTTCTTTTGAGCCTTCATATTATCTTCGTAACGCTGACGTATAGCCTCGAAGTTCTTTGCATCAATTCGCTTTCCGTTTATTTCGGCAAGCAAGGTTCTGTCGCTACTAAAAATATTGCGCACATTACTTTGCATCGCGTCCATGATCAAGAAGCCAACAAGGGCTACCACTATAGCTGTTATTACGATTCCGATATACTTATCGCGTATGTTTTGAATTACCGACATATTATTCACATTTTTTGAAGGATTGCAAAAATAGCGGTTTTACATTGGTATTTCAAAGTTTTTGGCTTACGAATTTGGTCATTTTCACGATTATACCCGTATTTTTTGATTTTCGTTGTGGATTATTTCGTGATTTAGGATG
>JBEISB010000071.1:0-10608 GCA_040375635.1 Chitinophagaceae bacterium
CATCAAAAAACAAAATAAAAAATAGCTTTTACCTCACTGCCCTATTTCGTTTTCAATCGCAATTCACCGAAGGATATAAATACGAGATCAACAACTGGAAAAACAATCCTATCTCCGAATTTATGGCACCAGGGTACTTTACCCTTGCCCTGGGTGCCGAGTTTAAGCCCAATTCAAAATTCTCTATTTTCTTATCGCCAGTAGCTGCTAAACTTACATATGTAAAGGCAAAGTACACCGAACTTGCCTCTGCCTTCGGTGTTGATAAAGGCAAACAATCTCGCATCGAAATTGGGGCTTATATGACCACCAGATACAAAACACCGCTTAGTAAAAACATTACCTATAACACACGCCTCGACTTGTATTCAAATTATTTGGCTAAGAATACCCTTGTGGAGGGCATGGTTACAAAAAAAGACAATCCAGGCAATATCGATATCCTTTGGGATAATTTCTTTGCGATGAAGATTAGTAAATTTATTGGCGCCGGTTTAGGGTTTACGCTCTTATACGACAATGACCAACCTGGACAAAAAAACAAGACAAAAACCGTAAACGGCCTATCTGTTCCTGCTTATGGTCCCTTAGGATGGGCGCAACTAAAACAAGTCCTCAATATTGGTTTTAGCTATAAATTCTAATGATTCATTACGGGAATTTCTGTCGTAGGGAATTGCAGAAGCCGTTACGAATGTGTTACCTTTGCGGGTCATGAATGAACCGATACAAGCTCTCGAACATGTAATCATTAAGTTTGCTGGTGATAGCGGCGATGGAATTCAATTAACCGGCACCCAATTCACTAATAATACGGCCCTATTAGGCAACGATATCTCAACCTTTCCGGATTTCCCGGCCGAGATTCGAGCCCCGATTGGCACCTTACCTGGGGTAAGTGGATTTCAGTTGCATTTTTCTTCTGACCAAGTATTTACCCCGGGAGATGAATGTGATGTATTAGTAGCCATGAACGCTGCTGCATTAAAAGTAAACTTACAATCTGTAAAAAAAGGAGGGATTATTATCCTCAATACAGATGGTTTTGATGCTAAAAACTTACGTTTAGCAAATTATGCTGATGGCGATAATCCCCTCGACAACCAATCACTCGATAACTATATCGTCCATAAGATTGATGTGACAAAACTCACGCGCGAAGCCTTAGCAGAAATAACCACCTTAGGGGTAAAAGAAAAAGACCGAGCAAAAAACATGTTTGTGCTAGGATTCTTGTATTGGATGTATGATCGCGACATGGGCAATACCTTGCAGTTTTTACAAGATAAATTTTCGCGGAAACCAGATATTCTGGAGAGCAATATCAAAGCCCTTAAAGCCGGATACCATTATGCCGATACCACCGAAATTTTTACCTCGCGGTTTACCGTTGCCAAAGCAAAAGTAGAACCGGGTATCTATAGAAGTATCACCGGTAACCAAGCCATTGCGCTGGGTTTAGTGAGTGCTTCTAAAAAGAGTGGATTACCCTTATTTTTAGGTTCGTATCCAATCACACCGGCTTCTGATATTTTGCACGACTTAAGCAAGTATAAAAATTATGGCGTAATTACCTATCAGGCCGAAGATGAGATCGCCGCGATTGGCTCAGCTATCGGGGCCTCTTACGGCGGAACCCTAGGCGTAACAACAACCTCAGGGCCTGGTATGGCACTAAAGACAGAAGCCATGGGACTTGCCGTGATGTTAGAAATTCCGTTATTGATTATCAATATTCAACGAGGTGGGCCCTCAACCGGACTACCCACAAAGACCGAACAGAGTGATCTTTTGCAAGCGTATTACGGACGAAATGGAGAATGTCCTCTGCCTGTAATTTCGGCGAAAGGTCCCGGCGATTGCTTCTATACTGTGCTTGAGGCCGCTCGAATAGCAATTGAGCACATGACGCCCGTAATTATGCTGAGCGATGGATATATTGCGAATGGCGCAGAACCTTGGAAGTTTCCGCAATCTGCCAATTTACCCGAAATCAAAGTCCAGTTTAAACAAAAACTCAGCGAAGATGAAGAGAAATTACTTCCCTATCGGAGAGATGAAAAAGGAGTACGTCCTTGGATTATTCCGGGTACCCCAGGTCTCGAACATCGGATTGGTGGATTAGAAAAACAAAACATCACCGGCAATGTAAGTTATGATGCCGATAACCATGAGTTGATGGTAAAAACCCGACAAGCCAAAGTAGATGCGATTGCCGATTATATCCCGTTACAAAGCATCGACTTAGGCAACGAGGAGGGCGATGTATTGGTATTAGGATGGGGTTCTACTTTCGGTGTTATCACAACAGTAGTCACCAAACTGATTCGCGAAGGACATAAAGTATCTCATGCGCATTTACGATATTTACGCCCTTTCCCTAAAAATTTAGGTTCGATATTAGAGAAGTTCAAAACCATCGTGATTCCTGAAATCAATAATGGACAACTCGTAAAAATCATACGCAGCGATTTTTTAGTAGATGCTATTGCTTACAACAAAATCAAAGGGGTTCCGATCACGCAATCAGAGCTTGAAACTGAGTTAAGAAAACACGTATCCTAGGCATTCACTTTTCAAAAGAAAACAAAGAACCCCGACCGTTTCTCATATCGATCGGGGTTCTTGCTTACTATCCATAAAAATCAGTGCATCTTATGAATGCGTGTCCTCATCATTTTTTAATTTTTGGATATACGCGAGTGCATCGGTAATCACATCGCTACAAATGACAATGAACGAATCTTTCGGCGCATTTTTAATGGCGAAGTCGATGGCCTCTAACTCTTTTAAGATAACATGCACTTGGATATTTTTACCACTCGACTCAATACCTTGTTTCAGTAAGTCTACAATGTTTTCAACGGTTCGGCCCCGCAAGTGTTTATCTTGACGGATGATAATTTCGTCGAACATAGCAGCGGCCATTTGTCCGAGTTCCATAATATCTTCATCACGCCGATCGCCTGTACCTGCAATGATACCGACTTTGTGAGTTGTTTCTACTTTATCGACATAGGCTTTTAGCACACCAAATCCAGCAGGATTATGGGCATAATCGGCCAAGACTTGAAAATTCCGGAACTGAAATAGGTTCATACGGCCAGGGGTTTGCGCCGGACTCGGAATAAAAGTATTCAATGCTTGTTTGATATCTACCACACTAAATCCGCGCAAATATCCAGCTAATACAGCCGGCATAATATTTAATACATTAAACAAAGCCCGTCCACTTTGGGTTAGCGGAATCTGATGCGCTTTTTTCAATTTGAATTTTCCACGCTCCTTTTTGGATATAAATTAAATCGTTAGCTTCATCATACACAGCGGCAATTCCATTTTTATCGCAATGCTCTTTAATACGCTTGCTTTTCGGATTCATACTAAACAAGGCCACATGACATTCAAGACCTTCTCTCATGCCGTAAACCAGATTATCATCTGCATTTAAGATAGCATATCCACCCGGAACAACACTTTGTGCTACAACGGCTTTCACCCGAGCCAATTGCTCCACTGTATCTATCCCTCCCAAGCCAAGGTGGTCGGCACTGATATTGGTTACAATGCCGATATCACATTTATGAAATCCAAGCCCCGCACGAAGGATCCCTCCACGTGCACATTCTAAGACAGCGAAATCAACCGTTGGGTCTTTTAATACAAACTCGGCACTAACAGGTCCAGTGCAATCACCCTTCATCATCATCAGGTTTTGAATATAGATGCCATCGCTGGTGGTAAAGCCCACTTTATGGCCCATACTTTTCACAAGGTGAGCGGTAAGTCTTGTGGTAGTGGTTTTTCCATTGGTACCTGTTACGGCAATGATAGGAATGCGCGCAGAGCTTCCAGGAGGATACAGCATATCGATAACCGGTTCGGCCACATTACGTGCTAATCCTTCACTCGGATCAATATGCATTCGAAAACCCGGCGCTGCGTTCACCTCTAAAATAGCGCCTCCATTTTCTTCGAGAGGTGTAGATAGATCCGGGGCCATAATATCAATACCGCAAATATCTAAACCGATAATACGAGCAATCCTTTCGGCTAGAAAAATATTATTAGGATGCACAAATTCAGTAACATCTGTGGAGGTACCTCCCGTGCTAAGATTTGCGGTTGGCTTTAGATATAGCACTTCGTCTTTCGCTAATACACTGGCTAAGGTGAGTTCTTTATCGGCAAGGATCTTTTCTGTTACCGCATCCATTTTAATTTGTGTCAGCACTTTTTCATGACCAAAGCCTCTGCGTGGATCCGCATTTACTGCATCAATCAATTCTTGCAAGGTGCTGCTTCCGTCTCCCGTTACACATGCCGGTGTGCGTTTCGCAGCACAAATAAATTTATAGTTGATAACGAGTAAGCGAAAATCATGACCTACAATAAACTTCTCACAGATAATACTTCGAGAATGTTTTTTGGCGATTTCGAGGGCTATTAAGGCGCTGTCCCAATCTTTAATATTGGTGGTTGCTCCTCGTCCATGATTTCCATTAATCGGTTTCAAGACAATCGGATAGCCGATACGATCTATAGCAGCCTGCAATTCTTCTTCATCATGAATAATACGACCACGAGGCACAGGTACTTCGGCCGCTTCGAGTAAATTTTTAGTATCTTCTTTATCACAAGCAATTTCTACCGCAATATTACTCGTAGTGCTAGCCACAGTTGCTTGTATTCTTCGTTGATTGATACCGTAACCTAATTGAACCAATGAATTTTTATTTAAACGAATCCAAGGGATATTTCGATGAATTGCTTCGGTAACGATTGAACCGGTGCTAGGTCCGAGACGCACCCTTTCGCGAATTTCACGAAGCTCTTGAATAAATGAGTTCACATCTACGGGCTGTCCTTGAATCAGTTTCTCCGCAATGTCAACAGCAGCTTTTGCCGTCTCCTTGCCAACCTCTTCTTCGATATAAGAAAATACCACATGATAAACCCCTGGTTTGCTAGCGCCACGGGTACGTCCAAAACCCGTTTCCATGCCCGCCAAGGTTTGTAACTCGAGTGCAATATGTTCTATCACATGCCCCATCCAGGTACCTTCTTCTACCCGTTTAAAAAAACCGCCTTGTACCCCCTCGCTGCAGCGATGAGAAACCATAGTAGGAAACAAGGCCATGATTCTTTCTAGAAACCCGGGTATCAGATTGGTTGGCTTTTCTTCGAGTTCTTCTAAATCAAGAAGCATCACCACCAATTTATGCCGTTTGACACTCCAGTAGTTAGGCCCTTTCATCACTTTAATTTCTAAAATCTTCATGGTCTGTGTTTTAATGTTTGAATATAATGAGGAATTCAAAGAAGTCGAACTTTTTTTTGAATGAGGCAGTCAGTTGCCAAATAAAAAAGGTCGCCTGAATCGACGACCTCCTGTTAAAAGATGATTGTTTATTTCTTTTCGAATCGCTGAACCTGTTTCGTTCCTTCGGAAACTACCTGAACTAGATAATAACCCGGAACTAATTGTTGTGTAGGTAAGGTAAATCGATTTGTACCCATTTGTTGATTGACGGTCAAGGTTTTCAGCATTCGACCTTGCAAATCGCAAAGGTTAAGAACCACCTCTGCTTCTGAGTCCCCATCAAATTGAATTTGAATTTCGTTTGTACAAGGCACTGGGAATAACGTAAGTGGATTGTTTACAGACTCACGGTTAAGATCAATTACTTTCCCTATGATGCTTGTATTGCCATCGATATCGGTTTGTTGTAAACGATAGTAGTTATGTCCGATGGCCGGGTGTTGATTGGTAGCAGAATATTGCAATTCTGCTTGACTGTTTCCGTTCTGCGCTATACTTTTCACCTCATCAATATTGCTGAAATGCTGAGCATCGGTAGAATGCTGTAAGGTAAAAAATGAGCAATGCTCCTCAGCGGAAGTAACCCAATTCAGCTGATCGTAAGTATTTTCTTTATGGCCCGTAAACGAAGCCAAGGCAACAGGCAGTGGGGTAGCAATCATATTGAATCCAAAATTTAACCCGTCTGTTGCAGTAGTTCCTGCCAAAGCGCTAAATCCACCATATAATCTTCTCACAGCACCACCACTAGTTAACGAAAAGCGATTGCCTAACCCATTCGATGCTTTTATTTCAACCACTAAAGATAAGTTAGGGTTATAAGGGTAAGAGCCATTCAGATTAAAGCCATACCACTGGTTAGCTGTTGCACCGCTAAGCGTAAATCCACTGGCCTGATTAAAAACGGTTGTCAGACCCGTTACAAAATTATAAGCGGCCCCCGCAGTTGTACCGAAATTTGTGTTGGTACCCACACCTTGCGAGATCGAAATCGAAAAATTAGTATAGGCATTCGTGGTTGAGACTGCATTACCGAGTTTTACAAAAATTTTTGTGATATTTCCGAAATACGCAGCAGCGCCAACACCCGTACCTGAAGCATTGAATGAATTGGGAGCAAATATCCACTGGGCTTTGTTTCCGGTAGAAGAATTTAATGGATAATTGTTACTTGCAGCACCGCTAAAGGTGTTATAAAATTGTGGAGAGGCTTGTGCAAAGGCGATTCCGCTTAACAAACAACTCATAGCCACAAGAAAAATTCTTTTCATATCCACTGTAAAATTTTAATAATTAATAAATCTAGCCTTTCGGGGAGCGTGAAATTATTTTAATTTCCCTAAACCACAAAATAGCTTTACCCCTTTTTTTAGATATTAAAAATCTGTATACTTACTCTTCTGGATCAAGTACCTCCGGGATAGCTTGCCCCAAACAAGCATTCGGCATTTGAATATGCAATAAGGTAGCCAGTGTAGCCGAAATATCTGTCATAGATGTATGCCGTATGGTTTTCCCTTTTTGTATACCCCAACCATACCAGAGCATGGGTATATGGGTGTCATAAGGATTCCAAGTGCCATGGGTAGTACCCGTTGTGGCGTAGGCATCTAACCAAGCGGGTTCGAGAATGAGTAAGATATCGCCACTGCGTGTTGCCTGATAACCATTCACAATCATTTCGCGGATGGGCTGTGGAATCATTTCTAGACTTGGATTCTCCATATCAACAGCAAACTGAATTTCGGGATGCGTTTTCAGTAAACGACAAATGGCTTTACGCAACAACATTTCGTCGATGCGCATACTATCGATTAAGGTATGATTAAGCCAAATATAATTTTCGCCAATTTGTTTAATCAACCGGTCGGATCCGAAGGGCTTCTGTAATTCGGAATTTAAGGCGGTGGCTAGCTTCGAACCATAAAAATATCCGGCCGGCACCTGATGGTCGATCAAAAATTGAGGATTGTGAGCTACCCCATGATCGGCAGTAAGAAACAAGGTGTAATTACCAGCGCCTATTGTCTCATCGAGATCATGTAAAAAATCTGATAGCTCGGCATCAAACCGGAGGTAGGTATCTTCGATTTCTATAGAATTCGGCCCATACATATGTCCGACATAATCAGTAGACGAAAAACTCAGGCATAAAAAATCGGGGACTGAATTCTTCCCTAATTGTTCGTTCTGAATCGCCTCGCGAGCAAAATCAAAAACTATCGAATTACCAAAAGGTGTTTTACGAATATCGCTTCGCTTGAGTAAAGACACCTTGTGCGGAAAACGACTCTCCTTCTCTCCCAAAAATTTACCTTCATAATTGTTCGCATCCGAAGTGCTTTGCCAATAAGAATCAGCCGCATACAAGGTATTCCATTCTCCGCTCAAATATTTTGCGGCTTTGTCTTGTTGATTGAATGCGCTAACCCATTGCGGTAAATCCTTCATGTAATAGGTACTGCTCATAAAAACGCCCATCGTATCATCGAGCCAATAAGCGGCATTGGCTGTATGACCGCCAGGTAAAATAGCGGCGCGATCCTTTACAGAGATAGAAATGGTTTTCGATCGGAAATTCGTTGAGAGTCGCAGTTCATCTGTTATGGTGCTACTTAATAAATTTCGCGGACTCATTTTGCCGGCTTTAGGCGTACCTCCAACGTGGTTGACTGTTGAGTCGTCGGTACAATACACAGGTTTTCCGGTATACCGATCTATCCAATCATTACTGGCAATTCCGTGTATAGCAGGCACCGCACCCGTATAGATGCAGGTATGTCCTGGGGCCGTATAAGAAGGCAGGTAATGAATAAACATGTTTTCACAGCTATTCCCCTCCCGTAACAGGCGGTTAAACCCATCATTCCCATATCGACTGGCAAAACGATATAAAAAATCATATCGCATCTGATCGACAACAATACCAACCACTAGTTTTGGCTGCTTAACCGTCTTATTAGCCGCATACATTTGGCCAGCGATTATCAGAAAAATGAACGGAAAAAGAAAATATTTCATGTAAGGAATCTTGTTGTGCAAAAATGAGGATTAATAAGGTCTGATGCTATCCTTTTTTGATTAAATTTGCGGCAATTTAATAATTAGATAATGGCAGATTTATTTGAGAAGTTTTCGAAAAACAAAGGGTCCTTAGGACAATATCAGGAAAAAGCCCATGGCTACTTCGCCTTTCCTCGCTTAACCGGCGATATTGGCAATCGAATGATTTTTAATGGGAAGGAGCGAGTGATTTGGAGTTTGAATAATTATCTCGGGTTGGCTAATCATCCCGAGGTGCGAAAAGCAGATACCGAAGCCACCGAAAAATACGGACTCGCCTACCCTATGGGCGCACGCATGATGAGTGGCAATTCGGTACTACACGAACAACTCGAAAATGAATTGGCCGCTTTTGTCGGAAAAGAAGATGCCTTTTTATTGAATTTTGGTTATCAAGGGATGGCCTCTATTGTAGACTCCCTTTGCAGTAGACGCGATGTTGTTGTTTACGACGCCGAAAGTCATGCATGTATACTCGATGGTTTGCGCATGGTGCCAGCTCATCGTTATGTGTTTAAACATAATGACCTCGAAGACTTTGAAAAGCAAATGGGGCGTGCTACGAAAATGATTGAAGAAACCGGTGGCGGTATTTTGGTGATTACCGAAGGGGTATTTGGTATGGCTGGCGATCAGGGAAAGCTAAAAGAAATTTGTGCTCTGAAATCAAAATACGAATTCCGTTTACTCGTAGATGATGCACATGGATTTGGTACTATGGGTGCTACAGGGGCTGGCGTGGGCGAAGAACAAGGTTGTCAAGATCAGATTGACGTATACTTCTCGACCTTTGCAAAAAGCATGGCCAGCATTGGTGCTTTTGTAGCCGGACAAAAAGAAATCATCAACTACTTCCGTTATAACTTACGTTCTCAAATTTTTGCCAAGTCTTTACCTATGCCTTTAGTTGTAGGTAATCTCAAACGTTTAGAACTATTACGCAGTCAGCCCGAGTTGAAAGAAAAACTGTGGAATAATGTTCGTTCATTACAAAAACAATTGAGTGAAAATGGATTTGACATTGGTAAAACAAATTCTCCGGTAACGCCTGTTTACATGCATGGAGGAGTAGCCGAAGCGGCTCATCTCACCTTAGACTTGCGTGAGAATTACAATATTTTTTGTTCTATTGTTTTGTATCCCGTAATTCCAAAAGGGCATATCATTTTGCGCCTGATTCCAACTGCTGTGCATACTGAACAAGATATTACCGAAACGATAGCGGCCTTTAAAGCCGTAAAGCATAAACTCGATAATAAGCTGTATCCACAGGAGATTCCGAATCTGTAAGTTTGGATGAATCGCTGGGCTGATGTAACTTCAGATGATGAAGTCAATTCTCATCCTATGTCTCCTGCTGTTTTGCCGTAGTCTTTTACATGCCCAAAATCCGATACACGATACCACTTCGTGCCTATTTTGGGGCGATCCGATGGTAGATTCGGTGTACACCTTTTGTGATACAAGCGGTGGTATGCTTGCATTTATTGACAGTCAGCTGTGGCAGCGGGGACATACCCTAAAATTTGGCGCTGCGTATGCACGTGATAGCTCATGTGCCTTGATTACCGATACGGCAAACACCTATCCCAACAATACCACAGCTTCTTTTCATGTATTGCTCCCACATCATTCGTTTTGGTGGGGAGGATATGGAAATTATTATTTCAAGTTTTGGCACCGATTCGAAACCGATAGTTTGTTTGACGGATGTTGGATAGAATTCTCTACCGATTCGGGACAACACTGGATGCCTGTCGATTCGTTCGTAGACTTATCCTGGATGAACTGTCATTTGTATCAAAGTCATAGTAGCGGCTCTACCTACGACACTCTCATAAACGGACACAAAGCGTGGAGTGGAAGCAGCCATGGATGGATCTATACTGCGCTGCACCTCAATCCGTACTTTCCAATCAAACCCGCACGAGGTGGAGACATCAATGCCGTTCGTTTTGTGTTTGCCTCGGATAGCATAGACAACCAAAAAGCAGGTTGGATGATTGATGAATTGGATTTGGGATTTGTGTATATGACCGGAGGATTAGATAATATAAAGCGTTATCCCTCATTACCCATTTACCCCAACCCTTCGGCTACAGGACATTACCATATCTCCTACCCTCAACATTTTGTAACGGGCAATGTGCAAGTGTATAATTTACAAGGACAAGAAATATTACATCAGGCATTAGAACCCGAGTTGCAGCTCAGCGAAAATC
>JBEISB010000251.1:0-2228 GCA_040375635.1 Chitinophagaceae bacterium
AAACAAAGTGAAATATGAATACATTTTCAATATTTTTTTTGTTTAAATATTTATTATTCAATTATTTATAAATTTTTAATCAACCATAACATTACATTGAGATAAAATTAATTTCAACAAATCGTTAGCAAACATTTCCTTGTTTAGAATAGCTAGATTATCATTGCAAACATCGTTACTGAAATCTGTAAGCGTGATGTAAAAGTCGACATAATACCCAATAAACTAACCGATTCAGTATGAGTACATTCCATCCGAATCTAACAAATTGTTAATTGTAGTGCAAAGCCTATTTCTGATTTTTATCGGCTTGTCATTTACCCCTTAGGGATTACCTTTGCAACATGAATTTCAATCTACCCCAAATTCCGGAAAGAGACAGAAAGCCTCGTCGACATGGACTGACCATGGTAATGGATAAAGGACTTAGTAATCAAGAAGTAAAGAATTTCCTCTCTGTGGCTGAACCTTATGTTGACATTGTGAAATTGGGTTTCGGAACTTCTATGGTAACGCCCATGTTGCGCGAAAAACTCGCTATTTATGCCGAACATAATATGCCGGTATACTTAGGAGGTACCTTATTCGAGGCCTTTTTGATCCGAAACTGCTTCGATGATTATGTGAGCATGATGAAAGATTACAATCTCAAATATGTAGAGGTTTCAGATGGTTCTATTAGCATTCCACACGCCGAAAAATGTGGATACATCGAAAAATTAGCGAAACACTTTACGGTATTGAGTGAGGTAGGTAGCAAGGATGCCGCCCATATTATTCCGCCTTATATCTGGATTGAATTAATGCGCTCTGAATTAGAAGCCGGAAGTACTTATGTTATTGCTGAGGCCCGCGAAGCCGGAAATGTCGGTATTTATCGCAGCAGTGGAGAGGTGCGTGAAGGTCTTGTGCAAGAAATTCTTACCCAGATTCCGGAAGAGAAAATCATTTGGGAAGCTCCTCAAAAAGCGCAACAAGTCTATTTTATGGAACTCTGCGGGGCGAATGTAAATTTAGGGAACATCGCACCTAATGAGGTAATTCCTTTAGAGGCTACCCGATTGGGACTGAGAGGAGATACTTTTCATTTCTATTTGGACAAATAATACATGTCGGCGAAAAAATACGGACTCATAGGTCACCCTCTTTCGCATTCTTGGTCGAAACAGTTCTTTACCCAAAAATTTAAAACTGAAAACATCGATGCCTCTTATCGATTGTTTGATATTGAGCGCCTGCATCGTAAAGAGCAGTTCCTTTCTCTTATTCATCAAGAATCCTTAGATGGTTTAAACGTAACCTTGCCCTATAAAGAAAAGGTAATGGACTGGCTGGATGAGATTGATGAAAAGGCGAAAAAAGTTGGTGCTGTGAACTGCATTGTGATTCGAGAAGCAAAAACGAAAGGATATAACACCGATATTATTGGATTCTCCCAATCATTGCTCGATTTTATTCCGCATGATTATCACTCGATGAAGGCCTTGGTTTTTGGAAGTGGCGGTGCTGCCAAAGCGGTGATTTTTGTCTTGCAACAACTGCATATTGCCTATACCCAGGTTAGTCGTAATGAAGTGTTCGGTGAGTTAAGTTATGCCGATTTACGAGAAGAACATTTTAAGCAACATCAGCTCTTAATTAATACAACACCTGTTGGGATGTTTCCGCATATCGATGAGCTACTGCCCCTGCCCTATCATTATGTAAAGCCTTATCATTATGCTTTCGACCTGGTGTATAATCCAGAAAAGACCTCCTTTTTAAAGGCCTGTGAGGCGCATGGTGCGCATGGACAAAATGGTTATCCAATGCTAATCCTACAAGCTGAAGCAGCGTATTCTTTGTTTACAAATCCCGAATCACCAGCAAACCCGGGTTAAAAGGTTCTTGTTTCTCGAGTAATATATCAAACATCGAAAATCCAAAGGTTTTAAAGGGTGTAATAAAACTATCTGTCCTTTCTTGTAAGCTAGCATCGGGCATGAGATGTTGTTGAATATTATGGATGCGATTCATAAAATCCACTTCTTTTCGCTTGTTTTCACGAAGCCCTTTTTCACGGATGGATGCATGAATTCGTTCGATTCGCGCCACATGTGCCTGCAAGCTTTTGCCCATATTGAGCCCTGATTTTTCAGCCTCTGCAATCATGTCTGCATAGATCTTTTCAATTTGTTGCAGTCTTTCCTCATTCGATGCGAACAAACCTTCTTTTGATAACTTGTCTC
>JBEISB010000134.1:0-6345 GCA_040375635.1 Chitinophagaceae bacterium
AACCGCTGCTTAGCGAATCCTATCCCTATAGGATTTATTCCTCCCCTTACTTTACAATTGTTAGCCGAAAATGCTGTTAAACACAATCAAATTTCCACAGCGAAACCACTCACATTATACGTGTATGAAGAAAATGATTATCTGGTAATCCGTAATAATATCAATTTCAAAATAAACAACGAAATTGGCGAACATATAGGCCTTCAGAATATAAAAAATCGGTTTCGTCTGCTTACTAAACGAGAAGTAAAAATTATCCATAATCAAGATATCTTTGAGGTAAGAATACCTATACTAAAAACAAAATAAATGACAGCCCTTATTGTTGAAGATGAAAAACCAGCCGCTCGCCGATTAGCAAACTTGCTAACCGAAGTAGATCCTGACATACAAATTATGGCTACCACTGATACCATAGAAACTACCTTAGAATGGTTAGCATCGAATCCATTGCCTCAAATTATTTTTATGGATATCCATTTAGCAGATGGATCTAGTTTTTCTATTTTCAAAAAGATGAAAATTGATAGCCCGGTGATTTTTGTAACGGCCTACGACGAGTATGCCTTAGAAGCCTTCAAAGTAAATAGTATCGATTATCTGCTAAAACCCGTAAAAAAAGAAAATCTGGAAACGGCCATTCAAAAGTATAAAAATATGAAACAAAGTTTTGTATACCCAGATTTAGAGAAACTAGGGGAAGATCCATTGCCTCGTTATAAAAATCGATTTGTTATTAAATTAGGAAACAAGATAAAAACCGTCCCTATCGAAGAGATTGCCTATTTTATCTCCAAAGACAAACTCAGTTTTATTTGCGATAAAGAAGGAAAGAGCTACCCGATCGACCTTTCACTCGATAAATTGGAAGGACTAATAGACCCTGATATTTTTTTTCGTGTTAACCGACAAATCATTACCCACAATGATGCCATTACCGATATTCAAACCTCAGCTAAATCGCGTATACAGTTAACATTACATCCGCCTTGCCAAATCGAAGCCATTATAAGTAGCGAACGAGCATCTCTTTTTAAAAAATGGCTTAAAAAAGAATAACAACCTATTAGTCGAATCTTATGTCCTCTTTATCGAAGTTTAAGCAATCCTTCAGATATTGTTTTACCTTCGTACTAAAGATAAAATAGAATGATTCGTTTCTCTATAGCAGCAGCAACCTTATTGGCCTTCGCACTAAGCGTTGGTTGCACCAATCATAAAAAACAAACCCTTTTAGGTAATATCTGTGACACGACGGACTGCCGTTTTTCTACCGTTGTAAACCCAATTATTATTTCCGAATGCGTTGGTTGTCATAATGGCTCAACGACTAAAGGTGGCGTTAATCTTGATGGTTATGAAAATGTGAAAGCAAATTACCAAGGCATCATTGGTAGCATTAATGGCTATAGTGGTTATACGCCTATGCCAGAAGGGCAATCGAAGTTAGAAGATTGCACGATATTAAAAATCCAAACCTGGGTTAACCGAGGGGCTAAAAACGACTAATCATGAAACGAAAATTTATGTACGCCCTAGTAGCCCTTGCGATTGCAGGCCTTGGTGCCCTTCTTCTTCGGAATTACGTCAATAAGCCTAACAAAGACTTTGTGAATGAAAAAATTGATTTCTCCTACTCGTGTAAAGACCTATTGGAGAAAACAAGTAGCGATACAGCCGCTGCCACTCAATTATTAAATCATTTGGTAGGCGTGGATGGGGAAGTCTTACATATTACCCAAGACGACAATGCTTTGACCATTGAATTAGGAAGTTCTTCTTCAAATTCTAGCGTAATTTGTCGAATCGATGACCGTCATCTTGATGACTTCAAACAAACCAAAGTGGGAGATAGAATATCCATAAAAGGAGAAATTACAGCTTGTAGTGCCGAAGACGAACTGGGTTTAGGATCTACGATACAAATGAATTTTTGCTCAATTAATAAATAATCAGAATGAAAAAACTAATATTGGCCATCGCCTTATTGAACAGCTTTACAGGGTATGCCCAAAAATATATGACCAAAACCGGGAGCGTTGATTTTAGCGCGACTTCCTCTATTGAGAAAATAGAAGGCACCGACAAATCCGTTGCATGTCTGCTAGATGCACAAACAGGCGCTTTAAATTTGGTTATTCAGGTAAAGAGTTTTGTTTTCGAGAAGCAGCTTATGCAAGAACACTTCAATGAAAATTATATGGAAACCGATTTGTACCCTAAGGCGACCTTTCGCGGAACGCTGGGTAATATTAAGTCTATAGACTTTACAAAAGACGGAGAATACCCAACAACCACGAACGGCAAACTAAGCATACATGGAGTTACCAAAGATGTTCAAGTGAAAGGCAAGGTAATTGTAAAAGGAAATAAGCCTACCCTACAAGCTAGCTTTAGTGTTTTGCTAAGTGACTATAACATTCAGATTCCTGGTCCTGTAAAAGATAAAATTTCTAAAGACGCACGCATTTCTGTGAAATGCGCCCTTGAACCCATGAAATAATATACCCTCTTATGAAAAAGAAACTCCTCCTCTCCTGCCTCTGTGCCTTAATCTCAACCACGGCACTTTGGGCTCAAACCGATGCCAGTGAACTTGATATGTTATTAACGCAAGACGAACAAAGTCAAAAAGAGTATGTTCGAAATGCCTTTAAATCGCCTAGAGTCATTAATGGCCACTCCATGGAAATGCTAGGAAAAGGGGTTCTCGATTTTAGAATCTTGCATCGATTTGGATCTATAGATGGAGGGGTAAATCAACTGTTTGGTCTCGACCAAGCTAGCATGCGATTAGGTTTTGATTACGGCATCTCTCGAAATCTTACGATAGGTATCGGTAGAAGCACCCTCAATAAAGAGATTGATGGGTTTGTGAAATACCGTATCATTCAACAATCGAAAGGACATAACTCCTTCCCTATGTCGGTTTTATGGGTTTCTGGAATGACGCTAAACACTAGCGAGATTAGCGACCCTTTACTGAATCATATTGAAAATAGAATCGCCTATTACCATCAAGCCATCATAGGTCGCAAATTTGGCACTGCCTATACCTTGCAATTATCTCCGATCTTGATTCACCGTAATATGGTGGATAGAAATTCAGATAAAAACAATATGGTTGCCCTCGGAATCGGTGGCCGCATGAAACTTTCAAACCGCACTGCCTTTCTCTTAGACACCTACCCCATTCTTTATGGTGGGCGTAAAAACTACAACCAAATGGTTTTATCTGTTGGCTTCGATATAGAAACAGGCGGACATGTTTTTCAACTTCATATTACCAATGCACATGGCATGAACGAAAAAGCTTTTGTAGCAGAGACCACACAAAAATGGTCTGATCTACAAATTCAGTTTGGATTTAACCTTTCTCGTGTCTTTACCATAGTAAAAAATAAATCCAGTAGTTTCTAAGTAGAAAAACGCTCACGTTCTGATTCTTAGCATTAACCTTCACATTAAGCGGACTCACCTAAAAAAACAATCAGATAATATTTTATATTATTTTATTATTATCTTTCGGCAAATAATAAGATTTGCATGGAGTCCATTCGCCACTGTTTAGATAGTTTCGAGTCTGTTTCACTGAAGCAATTAGACAGTGTTGAATTACAGAATAGAATTGATACGAAGTATATATTAACCAAGAATCAATTACTAGCCTTACTAGCAGGCATTCGCGATAATCAATATGTACTCGAAATTGATGGATGCCGAGTATTTAACTACCAGACGATTTATTTTGACACCCCCGACTTTCAGTTTTATCGCGATCATCATAATGGTTGTGTTAATAGAGTAAAGGTTCGTAGCCGCGAATATGTAGAAAGTCGTTTACGTTTTTACGAAATCAAAAGAAAACTATATGGCACCCGAACCGACAAGCAAAGAAAAAAAATAAAAGAGATTTACCATGATGTTCCAGAAGATGATTATCAACTCATTCAATATAAACGTTTAGCAGGGAAGCCGATAGAAAAAAAGTTAACCAATCAATTTAAACGAATCACCCTAACCAATAAATCATTTACAGAGCGGATTACCATCGATCTTGATATTCATTTTGATAATGGACATACACAAACTCATTTACCTAATGTGGTGGTAATTGAAGTAAAACAAGGCAAAACTGATGTTTTTAGTAATACGATACAAGTATTAAAAAAACTACGGATTCATGAGAGTAGTTTCAGTAAATACGTCATTGGAGTGTCACTACTCGAGCCCTCAGTAAAACATAATAATTTTAAACCCATACTTTTACAATTACAGAAAATTAATGCCCATGCAGAACATTGAAAGAACCGCAAAACAAATTAAAGACTCTCTCAAAGTCATCAGTGGCAATGATTTTCTTTCAGATGCGGTAGCGGCAGCCCCTGGTTTAGATTACGCAGAACTGCTAACTCGATTTGGAATAAATATAGCAGCCATCTTTATTCTCATCCGATTGATTTATTACCCTACACACAAGAATAAAGACTTTTTATTTACTTTTTTTATTTTCAACTTTGTCATTTTTGTGTTACTAAGCACAACCAAACTAAAGCCCGGCTTCGCTTTTGGTCTCTTAGCGATTTTCTCGATTATGCGCTACCGAACGGTAACGGTTCCGATTAAAGAGATGGGCTACTTTTTTATCTGTCTGGCTTTAGGAATGATAAATGCCCTATCCATTGTAGACGATGGTTGGTTAGTCGTAATTTGCTGTAATGCAGCCATCCTATTATTGACAATTATACTTGATCGCTTTATCAATCTCACCCACGAAAATGTAAAAGAAATTACTTACGAGCGCGTCGATTTAATTATTCCCGAACGCCGAGATGAACTTATTGATGACTTAAAAACAAGAACAGGGCTACCTATTCATCGTGTAGAAATACGAAATGTAAACTTCTTGCGAGACACAGCCAAAGTACATGTATTCTACCATGCCAAAGAGAATGAAAATCGCTTAGGGGTTACCGAAGATGATGATTAATATCAGGAAACGATAGGATAGAAAATACGTACTTCCATTATAGAATCTACTATCTTTCCTGTCTAAATCGATCGTTATGCAAGAATTAATTGACAAGTTGGTTACTAAAGCCGGACTTACCCTAGAGCAAGCCACTCGTAGTGCACAAGTAATGTTAGAGCATGTAAAAGCGAAACTACCGCCTGCATTTACTTCTAATATCGAACATGTGTTTTCCGGCAACAATAATGGCGAACCTAAAGAGAGTTGGCAAGACAGAGCCGAAGATTTTGCGGAACATGCTAAAGAGAAATTCGAAGAAATCAGCACCGAGGCTAAAGAAAAAATGGGCGAAGTAGCCGACAAGGCCGATGAGATGGCAAAAGAAGCCCTCGAGAAATTAAAAAGCATTCTAGGGCACAAAGAGAACTAAACCGTGTTGATTCTCACTTTTTATTGGAATGATCATTATATTAGCTTCATACAAAAAGTTTAATCATGTCATTGATCAAAGAATTTAAAGAATTTGCCCTTACAGGAAACCTTATTGACCTCGCGGTTGCGGTAGTCATGGGTAGTGCATTCGAAAAAATGGTTAGCTCATTCATTGACGGAATGGTAATGCCTGCCGTAGGTATGCTAACTGGCGGTACTGATTTCAACGATAAAAAATGGGTACTGAAAAAGGCCGTAGATTCAACGCTTGCAGCCGATGGAACCAAAACCGAAACCATTCCGGAAGTGGCCATTAAATGGGGCAGTTTTGTTACCATTTGTGTCGAATTTTTTATGATTGCGTTTGTCGTTTTCTTGGTTATTAAAGCGCTTAATAAACTAAAAAGAAAACAAGAAGAGACCCCAACGCCATCTAGCACAGATATATTGTTGATGGAAATTCGCGATGCCCTCAAAAAATAAAGAACGCCTTAAGATAATTTCTAGAAAGACACCCTGTAAAAGATGGCATTTCTATACCTCATTGTAAAACATATGAAAAGCATACTCACAATAGGATTGATTGGGGTAAGTCTGTTGACACAGGCACAAAATCCCGACAAACGATCTGATGACCTGCAAAAAGACTTAAGCAGAAAAGTAGAAACGAAAAAAGAAGGCTGGAGCAAAGGCGGATTGCTTAATGTTGGCATCAATCAGGCTACCCTCGAAAATTGGGCTGCTGGGGGCGAGCGTATGTCTTTGGCTATCAATGGGCAATTTAATGGCTATGTGGCTCGCGTTAAGAATATTTCGCTTTTCGAAAACACACTCGACATGTATTATGGTTTAAATTATGTAGCCTCGAGTGCTTTTGTTCCTCGTAAAATCGACGACAGAATTGACTTTTCCTCTCGTTATGGCTTACAACCCAAAAAATG
>JBEISB010000044.1:0-13100 GCA_040375635.1 Chitinophagaceae bacterium
AGGAGCTGCCTTTTTAGCTGCTGCCTTTTTAGGAGCGGCTTTTTTTGCTGCTGCTTTTTTTGGTGCTGCTGCCTTTTTAGGAGCGGCTTTTTTTGCTACTGCCTTTTTTGGGGCAGCTTTTTTTGCGGCTTTTTTTGCTGTTGCCATTGTGTGAATTTTAAGGTTAGTAAATAAAAAACATTACAATGACAAATATATAAAATATTTTATCATAATTACAAAACAGAAACGAAAGTTTTTTCTTTCGTTTTTCTGAATGTAACTGTGCCGTCGCTTAATGCAAACAAAGTAAAGTCTTTTCCTTGACCTACATTCTCACCAGGATGATATGCATTTCCTTTTTGACGGATGATAATATTTCCTGTGATGGCTGATTGGCCACCAAATAATTTAACGCCTAAACGCTTGCTATGACTATCTCTCCCGTTCTTTACACTACCTTCACCTTTCTTATGTGCCATGATCTGAAGTTTTTATTTTTTTGATTGAATGAAAAATATGATTACGCGATCGATGTGATTTTCACTTGAGTAAGTGCATCACGATGACCGATTTTTTTTGTGTATCCTTTTCTTCTTTTCTTGTGAAAAGTGATCACTTTATCTCCCTGAAGATGATCTAAGATTTCGGCCTTGGCAGATCCACTCATGCGAATCGAACCGGAGTTAGATGTCATCAGAACTTTTGCATCTACCACATCACCTACATTTCCGGCTAAACGGTGAACGTAAATTTTGTCGTCTTGTTTTACTTTGAATTGCTGACCGGCAATATCCACAATAGCGAACATAATCTGTAATTTTAAAATTTGGACGGCAAAGATAAGTAAAATTTCTTTTCCACCAAATCGAAGACAAATGTTAATAATGTATAATATGAACCAGCGATATCCATGGCGAAGCTATATCAATCGGGAAATAAAACACAAACATCAGGAGGCGTGAGGCAATAATCGGTAGATATACCAAAACCGAATTCGATTACCTTTGTCGCAATGAGTGTGAAATCTTTATTGGCCAAACCCTTCGCCAAAGTGATTGTTGCAGGTATCCGCAAAGAGATGCAGCAAGCCCTTACCCATCAATCGCAAATTTTACAGCAACTGATTCGCAAGGCCGCTACGACTCAGTTTGGCCATGACCATCATTTTAAAGATATTCATACGCACGAAGACTACCGTGCATCGGTTCCCATTCGAGATTACGAGCAATTGAATCCATACATCTTGCAGGTCAAAGCAGGGAAAGAAAATATTTTGTGGCCCGGCAAACCTGTTTATCTCGCCAAAACGAGTGGTACTACCAGCGGCGTAAAGTATATCCCCATAAGTGCCGATAGTATTCCATTTCACATTCAGGCTGCCCGAAATGCATTGCTTTGTTATATCAACGAAACAGGGAATAGCCGATTTACAGATGGGAAAATGATTTTCTTATCGGGCTCACCCGCATTAGATATGATCAATGGAATGCATACAGGTCGATTAAGTGGAATCGTAAACCATCATGTACCCGCCTATCTTACCCGAAATCGAATGCCTTCTTACCCAACCAATTGTATAGAAGACTGGGAAGAGAAACTAGAAGCCATTGTGCAGGAAACTTGGCAACAAGACATGCGACTCATCAGCGGCATACCGCCTTGGGTTCAAATGTATTTCGACCGCCTCATCGAACAAAGTGGCAAAAAAATAAAAGACCTATTTCCTAATTTTTCAGTGATGGTGCATGGCGGTGTAAACTTCGAGCCATACAAAGCAAAACTGTTTGATAGTATTGGAAAGAGTATTCATACCATAGAAACCTTTCCTGCCAGCGAAGGTTTTTTTGCTTACCAAGATACACAAACTGAAGAAGGTCTATTGCTCAATACCCATGCAGGTATGTATTTTGAATTTGTGCCAGCTACCGAAATATTTAACGAGCATCCTACCCGCTACTCATTAGCGGATGTAAAAATGGGAATAAACTATGCGTTAATGATTAGTAGTAATGCCGGACTATGGTCATACAATATTGGCGATACCATTCGTTTTGTTTCGCTAGACCCCTATCGGATTGTCGTTAGCGGCCGCATCAAACACTTTATCTCAGCCTTCGGCGAACATGTGATTGCCGAAGAAGTTGAGCAAGCATTGCAGTTGGTGAGTCAACAATTTCAAACGCGTATCACTGAGTTTACCGTTGCCCCTTTTATCTCTTCGGGAGATGGAAATAGTTATCACGAATGGTTCATCGCTTTCGAAAACGAACCTCATCAAATAGAATCGTTTGCCGATGCCCTTGATATCGAAATGCGTAAGAAGAATATTTATTATGACGACCTGATTCGAGGCAATATTTTAGAGCGCTTGCATATTACCCCTTTACAAAGCGATGCCTTTATTCAATACATGAAACAAATTGGTAAATTGGGTGGACAAAACAAAGTGCCTCGCCTAAGCAATGACCGAAAAATTGCTGATGCGCTTCAGGCCTTCCGGCGATAAATTCAAAGTTTGTTTCCCTTACCTTCGTAATTCAATCTCACTACGCATGAACCTGAATGCCGATATACAAAAAAGCAAACGTCATTTTATTCCCGAAGATTTTTCCATCACAGACTGGGAACATCTAAAACCCTATTTCGAAAGACTCTTATCAGCCACGATTGATGATAAAGCCTCCTTAGAGAATTGGCTTCAGCAATGGAGCGAATTGCAAGCAGTAATTAGTGAAGATGCTTGCTGGCGACAAATTAAAATGACCTGCGATACAGAAAATAAAGAACTCGAAAAAGCCTTCGAATATTTCTGTATTGAGATTGAGCCGCATATCAAACCCTATAGTGATCAGTTAAATCGTAAATTACTTTCTTCGCCAGCCCTCAACGAATTAGACAAAGACCAATACTTTACTTTTTTGCGCAGCGTTACAAACGAAATTGCTCTGTTTAAAGAAGAGAATATTGCCTTACATGCCGAGTTAAATGTATTGGCACAACAGTACGGACAAATAACGGGCAAAATGAGTATCGAGTTTGAGGGAAAAGAATATACCCTGCAACAATCTGCAAAGTTTCTGATGCAAAGCAATCGTAAACTGCGCGAAGAGGTATATACAAAAATCGCTGCCCGACGCAAAGCCGATGAGGATGCCCTCGACGAACTCTTTGATCGCTTGTTAGAAAAAAGACAACAGATAGCCGTGAATGCAGGATTCGAAAATTATCGCGATTATAAATTTCAAGAACTGGGTCGCTTCGATTATACTGTGGCAGATTGTGAAGCCTTTCATGTTTCGATACGAGAGTATATTTTACCCTTGGTTGATGAATTGTATCGGCACAAAGCAAGATCATTATCACTCAACTCTTTAAGACCTTATGATCTTGATGCAGAACCGGAAGGACAAAAACCACTTGAGCCTTTTCGGAATGCCGATGAATTACTCGAAAAATCTATCGCGGCTTTTTCTACCTTGCGTCCATTTTTAGGCGACTGCTTTCGCAAGATGGAAAGCATGGGACACTTTGACCTTGATAGCAGAAATGGCAAAGCCCCGGGAGGCTATAACTGTCCCCTTGCCGAAAGTGGAGCCCCCTTTATTTTCATGAACGCTGCCGGCACAGCCGATGATGTCGTTACCATGATGCATGAAGGCGGTCATGCCGTACACTCATTCCTTTGTCATAATTTACCTTTGAACGCCTTTAAAGAATATCCTATGGAAATGGCCGAACTCGCGAGTATGAGTATGGAGCTGTTCAGTATGGATGTATGGAATATCTTCTATCCTGATCTCTCAGAACGAAAGCGTGCCCAAGCCGAAGAGTTAGAGCGAGTATTAAGCATTTTTCCTTGGATAGCCGCTATCGATAAATTTCAACATTGGTTATATACCCATCCGGGACATACTCGTCAAGAGCGTCGGCAACAATGGGTAAAGATTCACCAAGAATTTTCGCCATCAATTATCGACTGGCAAGATCTTGACGAAAACCGTTCTATTCTCTGGCAAAAACAATTACATCTTTTTGAAGTTCCGTTTTATTATATCGAATATGGTATTGCTCAATTAGGCGCGATTGCGATGTGGAAGGAATACAAAAAGAATAAAGAACAAACACTCGATAAATATCTCATAGCTTTATCGAAAGGTTATACCCAGAATCTACGTGAGCTCTATAAAACAGCCGGTATCTCATTCGATTTCTCAGCAGATGCCGTCAAAAATTTGTCTGGATTTATCAGAGACGAAATTGCTGCTGTATTTGCATAGACAAAGATGATTCCATACATCTATCTTTAATGTCTGTCTGATGGTGAAACACGAATTGTTTTTGCTGCGTAGTAGGCCATGCGAAAAAGTTTATCGTTCAATAAGCCCGATTTCTCTCTGGCAGATTTGTCGTTCAGATTCAACTCTGTGAGTCCACAATAGTATCGATACATAGAGGCGATCTCTTGTAAAGAATGTGACAAATACTTACGATTATCAATGTGTACATACTGAAAATCTTGAATATTGGTTCGCAAATTTTTCGCTTGTTGCAATAAAGACAAAGGCATTACCTGTTCTACATGAAAGCAGGTATCATCTTGGTCTATCAAATACGATAAGGATGCCGAACATGCGGCAAACAACATAGGCTCATGGCTGATATCAATGATGTAAGGATGCTCCTCATTGCTCCACAACTTGTCACATACCAATTGCTGCAACTTATCGCCACTCTCCCCACTAAATCGGAGTAAATCGTTAAAAACCGAAAAAGTAAATAATAAGGTTGTCTTTCGTAATGCCCCCTGAAACCGACACGCTACATTGGCACTCACCAAGTCGGTATCATCAAAAACAATACGGCTAACACGAAAGGCCTGAATCGTAACATCGGCGTGAATCGTCATTTGCGTTTTCATATCTCTATTAGTTTTAGTTCAATACAAAGATTTCGCACACACTACGTAAAGAGTTTACGTAGCTTTCATTTATTTTTACGCCCTCTCAGAACTCTCATAATAAGAACGATGAAAAACAAGAATGCATTGGCTCGATATCGATTAATTGACAATCGTATGACAATGAAACAAAAGCCGGCACCGACCTTAAAAAATTTGGTAGCGTATGTCAGCGAGAAGATGAATATGTCTATTTCGACCGCTAGCATTCAGAAAGATTTGTATGCTATGCGTTATCACGAAGAACTTGGTTTTAACGCACCTATCGAATACAGTAAAGAAAAAAGAGGATATATTTATACGGATCCTGATTATTCGATTAATCATATTCCGGTATCGGAAGATGATTTGCATGGATTAGAAATGGCGATCGGCATACTCGAGCAATTTAAAGACATACCGGCCATTCGGCTCTTCGAAGATGCCATCACTAAAATTGCTTCGTCGGTAAAACAAAGTCGCGAAAAAGCCAATCAAGGAAAAATTGTGTTGCTCGATAGGCCGAAGCGTTATCAGGGTATTGAATATATGAGTGATATCGTGGAGGCCATACAAGGTCGAAATGTACTACGCATACAATATCAGGCCTTTAACCGAACCGAAGCCCGCAAGCATACAGTACATCCCTATTTTATTAAAGAATATAATGGCAGGATGTATTTGATTGGAAAGGCTATGCATCCAACAAAAGAATCTAAATTCTTAACCTTCGCCTTCGACCGTATCGCCGATCTAACAAAAATGAATCAGACCTTTGTCGAGGAGGCGGTAGACCAAGAAAATTATTTTCGCGAAACCATTGGCATCTCAATGCCTGGCACGCAACCCGAAAAAATTGTCCTGCGCTTTGCTCCCGAACAGGCAAACTACCTGAAGTCGCAACCCATTCATCATTCTCAACAAATCATTCGCGAAAGCAAAAAAGAATTCACAATATCTGTACAGGTAGTCATCAACTACGAATTACGCGCCTTATTATTAGGCTTCGGGAATCATGTGAAGGTGATGAAGCCGGCCCATCTCGCCAAGGAGTTCAAAGAAATTGCCGCTGCTATGCTCGATTCGTATCGGGATTAAGGCGCAACATGCGGCTATCGAGAGATAATGATTACCTTAGCGGCAAATATTTTTTAGCTATGAATCAAAAATGGGTAGACCGTATCGGTGCCGAATTAGAAGCCATCAAAGAAGCAGGATTATATAAGCAGGAACGAATTATTTCGTCAGAACAAGCCGCTCATATTGTTGCCAATGGTAAAAATGTATTGAATTTTTGTGCCAATAATTATCTTGGGTTATCCTCTCACCCCAAAACAATTGAGGCCGCTCATAAAGCCATAGACCAAAGAGGCTACGGGTTGAGCAGTGTACGATTTATTTGCGGTACCCAAGACATACACAAAGAACTCGAAGCCAAAATTTCTGCGTTTTTAGGCACCGAAGATACCATCCTCTATTGCGCAGCCTTCGATGCCAATGGAGGTTTGTTTGAGCCCTTGTTAGGCGAAGAAGATGCCATTATCTCTGATGAATTGAATCATGCCTCTATTATCGATGGGGTTCGACTTTGCAAGGCCGAAAGACATCGTTATAAACATAATGATATGGCCGATTTAGAAGAGAAACTGATTGCTACCCAACACTGCCGAAGCAGGATGATTGCCTCCGACAGCGTGTTTAGTATGGATGGCACCATTGCTCAATTAGATCTGATTTGTGCCCTTGCCGAAAAGTATGATGCCATCGTAATGATTGATGAATGTCATTCGAGTGGCTTTATGGGGAAGACGGGTCGCGGGGTGCATGAATTGTGCAACGTAATGGGCAAAGTGGATATCATTACCGGCACCTTGGGCAAAGCATTAGGGGGTGCTAATGGTGGTTTTACTTCGGGACGAAAAGAAATTATCGAAATGCTTCGACAGAAAAGTCGTCCTTATTTATTTTCTAATACCCTTGCTCCTAGTATCGTAGGCGCTTCTATTGCTATCCTCGATATGTTGTCTGAAACCACAGCCCTACGCGACAAACTTGAAGAAAACACTGCCTATTTCAGAAAAAAAATTACGGAAGCAGGATTCGATATCAAACCGGGTATACATCCTATCGTACCTATTATGTTATACGATGCCGTGCTTGCCCAAAAAATGGCCTCCCGATTATTAGAAGAAGGTATTTATGTCGTTGGATTTTTCTATCCTGTTGTAGCCAAAGGCAATGCCCGTATCCGAGTACAAATCAGCGCAGGGCACGAAAGAGAAGACCTCGACAAAGCGATTGATGCCTTTACCAAAGTGGGTAAAGAACTTGGCGTAATCAAATAATAACGAATATCATCAATAGTAAAAAAGCGAACCCGGGGAGGTTCGCTTTTTATTTTCACTAAAAAACACAAAGGGGGAAACTCCTGGGATAGAGTTATTATGAGATAGACGCTGACATTACTGTATGCGTTAGTTCCCTAACAAGAATCTTTACAATATTTTTTATGCTAATGTATAGTCTTTTTGCAGATAAGTAAAAAGCATAAAAATCAATCAAAAAATACCCTCTGCTTACTTTATTTCTAGCTCCTGCTGCTGATTAGAATTAATTTTAAATACCAACTCTTTATTTCCTAACTGTGGCATGCTAGGATTGGCAGGATATATCAACTTGTAAGTATTCGGAAGAAGCTGAACACGTTGTTGCTTGAGATCTCCAGTAACATTCATGGTATAGAACGTTACATACTGGTCGCCAAGCATATATTGAATTTGAACTTTACCCAATGGATTTGTATTCATAATCGCCAACATACCCGGCTCACGAATTTGAATTTCATAACTCACATCAAAAGTTAAATCGATACTAGCTTTCGTAACCGGCAAGGTATTGATTTCAACATAGTAAGTTCCTGGCTCATACATTTTTGCCTCGTCGCATTTCTGGTTCACAGTGGCACCCGAAGCAAAACGACGGTTCACAATTGCCTTAAATTCACTCACCGGACGTTTAATATTTCCTTGGTAGGTAAATTTCAAAGTACCATCACTTACCTTGATATACACCTTCGTAGTTGTATTGGGTTGGATTACGATATTGTTCGCATACAAATCATCGAAGCCTTTAATCACCAAATTATAAGTTCCTGCGGCCACCTTCTGTGGAACAGGTTCTTGTCCGTTCATATCGCGTCTGAAGGAAGTTGTTGTACGATTCGTTTTAGCATCCTGCATCTCTATCATTGGCTTTGCCGTAGGATAGGTTTTGCCATTGGTACCTTTAAAATACACCTGCACTTTGGTATCCACATCAGCCACTACCTCTGTACTAAACTCAACGCTAGGATTGGGTATACTGCTTGGATCAATGGGTGCTACCAATACAGTATCTCGCTTTGCTGTTGTTGGCTTTTTGTCCTCTACCGTAAAATGAAGGGTAGCCCTTCTATCTTTTAGATTGAAGCGATGAATGTCGGGCATACGATAGGCGTAAGAAATACGACGCAAATCTTTAACCATACGTAATGCCGTAAAGGTATCTTTCCTTGGCATCTCATAGGGGAGAACCAACTTGGCACTTTTCGCAAAACGATACGATGATTTCTTAAATCCTAACTTAGGATTGATTTTCGTGATCATAACAGGCGCCGGTATAAAGTTGATAGCCAGCATTGGCGGACTCACCTTTTTCGGCTCTTCGTACTCAAATTGCAGACTTGCTTTTTTCGCAAATCGAAACCCAGATGGCTTACTCCGCAAAGATGCTTTTGCTTGCTTTAATGGATTACGGCTAGGCATAGGTAATAAGGCAAGCATAGGTGGACTCACCTTTTTCGGCTCTTCGTATTCGAATTGCAGACTCGCCGATTTCGGGAATCGATAAGCCGATTTTGGTTTTATCGTCTTCACCTGATTGCGAACACTGCTGCGGAGTGCTGGATACAAGGTAACTAAAGACGGACAGGTCTTTTTCGCTTCTTCGTATTCGAAATGCAAATCGGCCTTTTGCTTTTTCATCACCATTTTTCGGGGTGCGAGATTTTTTGATTTCGGCAATAAGACTTGATATTTGACACTAGCTAATTCAGATAATCCTCTACTGCTTTTCTTTTCTTCCTCATATTCGAAATACAGCATAGCTGTCTTTTTAGGAAACTTCCACGCCGAAGGCTTTTTCAACGTTGCAGACTGATGAAGAGAAACCGGCACAACATAGCCATTCAGGTTCGCAACCTGCACTACTTTCGGCTTGGGTGGCGTTGGTGGTAAGGTGTCTTTCACCGCGGGCACATTTGAATATTGAGTTACCAACTTTAGTTGTTTTGGCTTATCGATAATACTTCTGTTGGCATCAAGAATTACATTTATTGCTTTGGTAATATCGTCGGCAGTAGTAACCTCGATATAATTACCCAGACAAGCATAATAGCTTTTTAAAACTTGATTACTATCTAGTCCAATGATATAGGGTTTAATCGATATCTTTTTTTGCAGTAATTCTTGATAGATGCCACAGACATCACCATTACAACTCTCACCACCATCTGTGATAAAGATTACGCTATAATCGTATTTATCTACATCACTTAATTCGTTTTCGGAAGCCTGCTTTAAACTATAGGCAATGGGCGAAGAACCCAAGGGCGTAATATTTCGCAAACGCGTTTTAATTTGCTCGGTGTTTTGCAAATTAAATGGTACTTCTAAACGCGTATCGATACAATTATGTTGTTGCGCTGGATATCCGGTACCATAAGCCCTCACCGCAAATTCGATTTCATTATTCAGCGCATACACGCTATCCATAATGCGTAATAAGATATTAGAGGCAACATCAAAGCGCGTATATCCGGAATTCCAATTATAGGTCATACTCGACGAAGCATCGAGTAAAAAAAGAATCCTCGTTTTTTTGGGTTTAGCCTGAGGTTGTGTGTGCAGATTATCGGGATACAAAAAAAGGGCTGCAAACAGCAAAGCGGCAATAGTAATATTCCTAACCCATTTGTTCATTAATAATCGCTCAACGTTTCTGGTAATTGAGACAATGCACGAGCTAATTGTTCGTCGTTAGGAGCAATGCCATGCCATTCGTGCGTACCTTCCATAAAGTCGACCCCTTTACCCATTTGGGTATGCATGAGTATACAAACCGGCTTCCCCTTTCCACAGCGCGATTTCGCCTCTTGGATTCCAGCCACTACAGCATCCATATCATTACCTTTCATTTGCATAACATCCCAACCAAAAGCTTTCCATTTCTCTTCGAGATTACCTAGGCTAATCACATGGTCGGTGCTACCATCGATTTGTTGCCCATTGACATCTACAGTAGCAATAAGATTATCTACCTTATGATGAGCAGCAAACATGATGGCTTCCCAATTTTGACCTTCTTGCAATTCTCCATCACCATGCAAAGAAAACACGAAACGATCGTCTTGATTTAATTTCTTAGCTACAGCAGCTCCAACGGCCACACTTAGGCCTTGTCCGAGGGAACCACTGGCCACGCGAATACCAGGTAAATGTTCGTGTGTTGCTGGGTGACCTTGTAAACGAGAGTTCAGTTTACGGAAAGTCGCTAATTCAGAAACCGGGAAGTAACCACTACGGGCAAGAACACTATAAAACAACGGCGAAATATGTCCGTTGGATAAAAAGAATACATCTTCGCCAATACCATTCATTTGAAAGTCAGGATTGTGCTTCATGGCATCAAAGTAAAGGGCTACCACAAAATCGGTACAGCCCAGCGAACCTCCTGGATGCCCACTTTGTACGGCGTGCACCATACGAACGATGTCTCTTCTTACCTGACTGGCAATTTCTGTTAATGCTGGCATAAGTATAATTCCCTTTTTAGCTGAGCGCAAAGGTAGCAGATTGAAGTTTTTTTTACGGAAAAACTTTCCCCAAATTCAGGTAAGTCGTAAGTCTTTGGCTGACTATTAATCCTATAATCTGCTTACTTTTTTTTGATATCATTAACGCTGCTACCGAAAGGCCTGCTTACCTTCGAGAAAATTGTTTTATGAAAAAGGGGATGATACTCTTCTGCCTAAGCCTAGGGTTTAACATGACACAAGCACAAACGCTGAATGGCATACTAAAAAAAGCAGACAAGGTGCTGAAAAACACCCAAGCCATCACACAGCCGGGTACAGGTAATGTATCGAATGTTGAGATTGTGAACGGACTGAAAGAGGCCTTGACCCTCGGCAGTAAAAATGCAGCCGAAACACTTCACAAACCCAATGGTTTTTTGGGGAATGCCTTGATTAAGATTGCTATGCCTCCTGAAGCCCAAAAAGTAGAAAGCACCTTACGCTCCTTCGGATTTAACACCTTGTGCGACAAACTCATCGTAAGTTTAAATCAGGCTGCCGAAGATGCGTCGGGTAAGGCTGCCCCCATTTTTGCCAACGCAATTACCTCGATGAGCATTACCGATGCATTAGGTATTTTACGTGGCAACAATCATGCAGCAACAGAATTTTTACAGCGTGCCACTACAGCTTCATTGACAGCAGCCTTTCGTCCGATTATCAACCAGTCATTAGGTAAAGTAAACGCAACTAAATATTGGGGCGAAGTATTCAGCACCTATAACAAATTGCCCATTACCCGTAACAAAGTCAATACCGATTTAGCGGGTTATGTTACTGAACGAGCCCTTTACGGATTATTTATTAGCGTAGGAAATGAAGAAGAAAATATTCGAAAAAATCCTTCCGCCCGTGTTAGCACCTTATTGCAAAAAGTATTTGGATCGAAGGAATTGAAATAGAAACTAAAATCCGAACTCTTCGCTAATCATTCCCGAAAGAATTTTACGACATACCCATATACTCATCAATATCGATGTTAGGATAAAGGCAATCAATGCATAACGCTTCCAATCGGGTTTTATAAAATCGTAAGGAGCGCCAGCGTAGTCAAGTACCTGAAATATGGGACTTTCTGATAACAATTTAAAATTTGCATTCTGATACGAAGTAGCGGTGATCGTATACAATGCTTCCGTTTCTTTTTGCATACGCATCAATTTGTACTGTGGCAATTGGGTTTCGCTCTTTACAGAAAACTGATTCGAATCTACAAATCCAGCAATGGCTCTTTCAATCTGCCCAAGCTCGTCTTTGAGAGAGTCACGCATCACCTTAATTTTCAATAAATCAGTACGGGGCTTTTCGGTCGACATCTGAATATAAAAATCAGACAACTCTTTCAAAATAGTTTCATTAATGACCAAGGCTAAGGTATCATCGTATGCCTTGGTAAAGATTGAGGTAAAGCCCGTTTTAATATCATTATCAATGGTTGTATTGTTGAGAAGGAGCGCCGAGGCAGCATAAAAAAGTTCGTTGCTATCTTTTGCCGATACTTGGATTTTTGATTTCCAAAAGGGGCGATTATGGTTATAATCGGCTATCAGCCAACTAGCTAAATTTTTATATTTCTTATTGGGCGAAGGCGAATGAACAATCCGTGAAGAAATGGTTTTACTGGTCACCAATTCAGTAACATTATAAATCTTCTCGTAATCCGTTTTATCAGAAATCCCGAACTGCATCTTTATCGCATCAATCGGACTGCTAGCTCCACCCTTATTAATAGATAGCGGAAATATTTTTGAATGGGTTTGATACTCGCCCTTCACCGAACGGGTAATGAATGCCTGAGCCGTAGCTACCACCAAGGCCACCGATATTATCAGTAGGCGCCATTGTTTTAGCTGTTTAAATAAGTCGTGGAAAGCAGGAGTCATTTGTTGTGTCGACAATTTATTTCACCGTTCTGTAAACTAACACCAAAGTGGCGATGGTAGTTAAGAAAGTAGTGGTAAGGGTTACGATATCTTTAAATTCTGTTTTGTTTTCTTTTTTCGGTTTGCTTGGTACACGCACTGTGGCTCCTTCCTTAACTTTAGGATAAACACGAACTAAAAGGAAGTTGCGGGTTTTGGCTACCTTGCCATTTGCATAACGCACATTAATCCGCGAACGCCATGGGTTATCGCCATATCCACCCGCAGCACCGATATAGTATTTCACGCTGGTATTATCTTTTTCAAACTTGATATTTACCGGCACTTGCACCTCACCTCGCACTTGAACAATTTCATTTACGGTTGGAATGATAATTACATCACTATCTTTTAAAACGATATCCTG
>JBEISB010000049.1:0-12187 GCA_040375635.1 Chitinophagaceae bacterium
CCGACCTTACCGTAGTGCTCGAAAATGTAGATGACCCTCATAATATCGCCGCCGTGCTCCGGAGTTGTGACGCCGTGGGGGTAAGGGAAGTCTTTGTATTAAACACCGTAATTCATCCCTACCAGCGTTTTGCTAGCCGACCGAGTTCGAGTGCCAATAAGTGGATGCAGGTACATCAATTTACAGATACCGCAGCCTGTTTGGCAGAAGTAAGAAAGCGCTACCAAAAAATTTACTCTACACATTTGGGCGAAAACAGCCAAGATTTATATAGCCTCAACCTTACCGAATCGGTAGCCTTGGTTTTCGGAAATGAAAAACAAGGACTCAGTTCAGAAATCCTCCCCTATTGCGATGCTAATTTTATCATTCCGCAAGTAGGCATGATACAATCGCTCAATATTTCGGTAGCTTGCGCGGTTAGTTTATACGAAGCCTTTCGACAAAAACGAGAAAGTGGGCATTATGCACAACCCCGGCTTGATGCTACACAAACCAGCGATACGTTAGGTTTTTGGAACGTTTATGAGGCCAAACCATAATCTTGTTATTCTAGCGAATCAGAAAATTTAGGATTTATCTGATTCATTTTTTTGCCATTCTTTTTTTCCGTCTATATTTGCACCCGATTCTTATGGATGGTGTAGCTCAGTTGGTTAGAGCATCAGATTGTGGTTCTGAGGGTCGTGGGTTCGAGACCCATCACTATCCCTGAAAAAATGCTTCCCTTACGGAGGCATTTGTTTTTTTTAAACCTGTAGACAAATTTCAATATGGCAACACCCATCAGCATGAGCAGCCAGGGCAAACTTCTGGTACCCGATCAACCCATAATTCCATTCATCGAAGGCGATGGTATTGGTCCCGATATTTGGAATGCGAGTGTTCGCGTTTTTGATGCCGCTGTTGAAAAGGCCTATGGCGGTTCTCGCAGCATAGAGTGGATGGAAGTATTGGCCGGTGAAAAAGCTTTCGAGAAAACAGGAAGCTGGATGCCTGCTGAAACCATGGATGCCTTTAAAAAGTATTTAGTAGCCATCAAAGGACCGCTTACTACCCCTGTTGGTGGAGGGATTCGGAGTTTAAATGTAGCCTTGCGTCAAGAACTCGACCTCTATGTTTGTCTAAGGCCCGTTACCTATTTTGAAGGAGTCCCCTCGCCGTTGAGGCATCCTGAAAAAGTGAATATGGTGATTTTTAGAGAAAACACCGAAGATATCTACGCGGGTATCGAATACATGACAGGCACACCTGAAGGCGAAAAGGTATTGCGATTTTTCATCGACGAGATGGGGGTAAAAAACATACGTTTTCCCGAAAGCTCTTCGTTAGGAATTAAGCCCGTGAGTAAAGACGGAAGCGAACGCTTAATACGCTCGGCGATTGAGTATACCCTTGCCAACAAACTCCCTTCACTCACCTTGGTGCATAAAGGAAATATCATGAAGTTTACTGAAGGTGCCTTTAAAAACTGGGGCTACGCATTAGCCGAACGTGAATTTGGTGATAAGGTCTATACCTGGAATCAATGGGAGAAGACAAAAAAAGAAAATGGCGAAGCCCATGCTAACGAAGAAATGAAAACCGCTATCGATAATGGCCGTGTCATTATTAAAGATGCAATCGCTGATAATTTCTTACAGCAGGCCTTATTGGCTCCGCAAGATTATAGCGTGATTGCAACCCTGAATTTAAATGGAGATTATATCAGCGATGCCTTAGCCGCACAGGTAGGTGGTATCGGTATAGCCCCAGGGGCAAACATCAATTACCATTCGGGTCATGCCGTGTTTGAAGCAACCCATGGCACTGCGCCGCGTTTTGCCAATACCAATACTATGAATCCTTGCTCTGTGATCTTGAGTGGAGTGATGATGTTTGAATACATGGGATGGCATGAAGTGGCTGAAATGATTAATCATGCCGTAGGTAGTACCATCAAAAGCAAAATGGTAACCATAGATTTTCATCAATTGATGGAGAATGCTACCTTGCTCAAGACCAGTGAATTTGCCGATGAGTTAATAAAAAATTTATAAACAGATTCTATCTAACTTAGAAGAAGGTTCGCATCATCGCGAGCCTTTTTTTATCCGTTGACTTCTAATTTTCGTAAATAAGTGTGACCTGATTTTTGGTGTATGGCCTTGATAAAATATATGCCTTTAGATAAGGCTTGAGGCAAACGCAACGAAACTTGATCATTTGATTCAGAAACTAGTGCCTTTTGCTCTAGCATGATTTTTCCTTTTCCATCGCTGAGTGTAATGAGAAACTCGCCAGTCTCCTCTTTACTAAACACCAATTGAATTTGCGATTTATTCGTTTGTTGAAAATAAAAACCCAATGCATTTTCTTCCTCAACGCTTTCTTCGGCTTGTGGCGTTATAACGGGTGGCTTAGCCGATTCTGCCGCTCTTTTGGCTAATGCTTCAACGCCTTCAACAGGCAGTAACATACCATTGTCTAAGTCTGAACAAGTAAAGACCTCCGCATGGGTATCGAGGGGTTTAGCCGTAAGGTCATATAAGGAAACAACATACAAACCACTTAGGCTTAAAGCACTACCAACAACCACTTCATGATTGTTTTTCACCGCGGCGCCATTCATGGTAAAGTTGTTGGGCAAGCCACTCACCTTGCCCACATAATGAGCTTCTAAAGTTTTTACATCAATCCGAAACACCGTTTGCTTGGCAGTAAAAAGAATCAGATGGCCTGAGGCATCAGCAATCATATCGCCACCCAGATTCAAAAAAATATTTTTACTCGAATCATTGTTTTCGACTGCATTCGACAAACTGCCAAGAGATTCTATTTTGGGTTTCTTATCGGTTGTAAAACGAAAGAATTTTCGGGCATCATTATTCAGCATATATCCCAATCCATCAGCAGCAATCGTCATTCGCGAAAACTGAGTGGGCGCATTATTAAACGCTGCGTCGGGAATTAATCCGATTTGCACAAGGGTAAACACAGGATTAGCCGAGTCGAGATTAAAATAGCGTAAGTCGGCATAATCCATGGTCGAATAAAACAAGCGCTTACGATTAACGTCATAGGCACAAGAGGCAACGCCTTGTCCCATAGGCGTTAATTGATCAAGAATCGCATCACCCAAATTTCTGTCGAGACTATGTAATTCGTATTCTTTCGTTTGTTCGGCGTAAAGTACTACAGAGCTACCCTCTTGTAAATTTACTTGTCGGATATCTGTCCATGGCGTCATAGAACTACCCCGACCACTAATCGAAAAACAATCTTGAGCCATGAGGTTATGCCAACACAGGGCGCTCAATAAAATGAATAAAAGAGATTTCATGCGTGACCAAAGATAGGGCAATAATAAACTCTATACCCCGTTGAAGAAGAGGATATAACAAGGCAGATATTTTAGACAAGCTGCCGCGGTACAGACTTATCTTTGTGGCCTATGTCATACTCTTCTCTTGAAGCCTGTTTGTTGGATCTCGAAAAAAACGGAATGTTAGTTCGTATTTCAGAAGAAGTAGATCCCTATTTAGAAATGGCGGCCATCCATCTTCGAGTGCATGAAGCTGGCGGACCGGCTCTCTTATTTGAAAAAGTAAAAGGCAGTAAATTTCGTGCAGCCAGTAACATTTTTGGCACCCTCGAAAGAAGTAAATTCATCTTTCGTGATAGTATAGAGAAAGTAAAACGACTTATCGCTATCAAACAAAATCCCGCATCTGCCCTCGCCCATCCGCTACAAAATATACCCTTACTTTCATCGGCCCTACATTCGCTTCCCTTAAAAAATCCTATACAGAAACCGGTGTTGTATGAAGAAATCAACATCAACGATTTACCCCTCATCACCCACTGGAAACAAGATGGAGGCGCCTTTGTAACCCTACCGCAGGTATATTCGGAAGATATAGAGCGACCCGGAATTATGAATGCCAATTTAGGAATGTATAGGATACAGCTAAATGGCAATCAATACATACCGAATCAAGAAGTTGGTTTGCATTATCAACTTCACCGCGGCATAGGGGTGCATCAAACTAAAGCCGATAAGGCCAATATTCCTTTTCGGATTAGTTGTTTTGTGGGAGGACCGCCATCGCATTCGGTAGCCGCTGTGATGCCCTTGCCGGAAGGGTTAAGTGAAATGACTTTTGCCGGCGTGTTAGGGTCGAGAAGATTTCGATATACCTATCAGGATGGATTTTGTATCAGCACCGATGCCGATTTTGTAATTTGTGGAACCGTAGAAAAGGGGCTTACCAAGCCTGAAGGTCCCTTTGGCGACCACCTAGGTTATTATAGTTTACAACATGCCTTCCCGGTGATGAAAGTGCATAAAGTGTATGCCCGTAAAAATGCCATTTGGCCTTTTACCGTTGTTGGTCGCCCTCCGCAAGAAGATACTAGCTTCGGACAACTTATTCATGAAATGACCGGCGAAGCCATACAACACGAACTACCCGGTGTAAAAGAAGTGCATGCTGTTGATGCTGCCGGCGTGCACCCACTGCTATTAGCTGTAGGAAGCGAACGTTATACCCCATACGCCCCCACTCAGCAACCTGCCGAATTACTTACCCAAGCCAATTTAATTTTAGGGAAAGGGCAATTGAGTTTAGCAAAGTATTTGTGGATAGCCGCCGATGAAAGCAATCAACTCACAGCAAAACATATAGAAGCTTACCTACAGTTTATTTTACAGCGAGTAGATTGGCAACGTGATGTTCATTTTTACACACGCACCTCTATCGACACACTCGATTATAGCGGCGAAGGGTTAAATAGCGGAAGCAAAATGGTAATCGCAGCTTGTGGTTCTCAACAAAGAGAATTAGCCGTGGATATTCCGGAAAGGCTTGGTTCTCTTGATGGTATTCGGGATATTCGATTGGTGCTACCGGGTGTATTAGCAATACAAACCCAAGCCTTTGTGTCGACCGAAGAGATGCAAACACAAATCACGACGTGGGAAAAACAACTGTCGCCAACTGATACTGCATTGATGGCTTTTCCTTTATGGGTGATTTGCGATGATGCTGCTTTTGTTTCTGCCTCTCTGAATCATTTTTTATGGGTAAGTTTTACCCGCAGCAATCCATCGCATGATGTGCATGGCTTGTATTCGTTTACCGAACATAAGCACTGGGGATGCCGTGGTCCTTTAGTGATTGATGCCCGCAGTAAACCGCATCATGCGCCAAGGCTAGAAAAAGATCCGGAAATTGAGAAACGAATTGACCGTTTTTTTAAACCCGGTGCTGTATTAGAAAAATGGGCCTAGCATGCCTCTTGACAACAAAGAGAGATATCAGTGGACGTGATATTTTTTATCTCTCTTTTAAAGATTACTTACATTTGAGAGAATAATTGTCCTAGTTATTTATACTCAAATGAAAATCATGCATCAAAAACATTTTTACTTTTTACTTACGCTCCTATCCCTTTCATTGAGCAGCCGGGCTGTTGATGTATACAAAGACATCGCCCCTATTCTATATGCGAACTGCACTTCTTGTCACCATAACGGGGGTATCAGCACAGACTTTACCGGTTATAGTAAAGTAACTCCTTTGGGGGCCACGATAAAGGCCTATCTCAATAGCGGCACCATGCCACCTTGGCCTGCCGACCCAAGCTATAAACATTATGTGCACGAAAGAGTAGTCGATGCTGCCGACAAGGCGCAGTTAATTGCATGGATAGACAATGGCATGCTTGCTGGCGATACCACCTTAGCTGCTGCCCCACCTGTTTATGGGGCTACGCAATTATATGGTACCCCCGATTTAATATTATCTCTACCTAAGTTTACAAGTACCGCGGTAAGCAACGACCACTATTATTGCATCAATGTACCGGTTAGTCTTACCCAAGATCGTTATATCCGCGCCTTCGAATTTGTACCCGGAAATGCTGCCATCATTCACCATGCCGTGATCACCATCGATACTACCGGAACGGCTGTTGATGATTTGAGCGGAAATTGTTTCAACTTTCAGGGACAAGTAGGCATTGGCGATTATGCACCCGGCATGGGGCCCACGGTATTGCCAGGGGTTAGTCCTACCAAATTTGGCTTTCGCTTAAAAGCCGGCAGTAAGATGTCGTTTCAGATTCATGTACCCGAAGGCACCAATGGGCAGCAAGACAGCTCCACCTTACGGATTTATTTTTACCCTACCACAGAAACCGGCATACGCGATATGTATTTTCAAACCGTATTGCAGAACTGGAGTTTTTATGTACCCGCAAACACTGTAGTAACGGCTACACAAAAATACCCGACGGGTGCTGCCGGATTACCGATAGCGTTTTCTTTGTACGGCGCATTTCCGCACTCGCACAAAACTTGTACGGCTATCACCAATTTTGCTTATAAAGCAACTGATACCATTCCCTTGATACGCATACCAAAATGGGATTTTCATTGGCAGGGGCAATACATTTTCAAAAACATGGTAAAAGTCGATCAGGGCTATCATTTATTTGCCTCACATGTATTTGATAATACCACAGCCAACCCAGAAACACCCGACCCGAACCAGCCCGTGATTCCTGGTACCAGCACTTTCAACGAAATGTTGTTCGACTCTTATTTATTTGCCTTGTATCAGACTGGCGACGAGTTAGTTGATATCGAAGCCGTATTAGCCAGTGATCCTTTGTTTTATCCAACGGCGACTCACGATATCACGCAGACCTTACAAGGCTTACATGTATTTCCCAATCCGGCCGCAGAAGAAGTGCATTTCCATTACCAACTCAGTACAGCCCAATATGTTACCCTTTCTATTTTTGATTTACAAGGTCGTGAGTTGCAGCAAGTCTTTCACGGCATCGAAGGCATCGGGACTCATGAACATAGTTGGGACTTACACAATGCCAATGGTGCTCGCTTACCCAAAGGGAACTATGTGTATCAGTTACAAGTAGGCATGCAAAAGCAAAGCGGGAAACTAAGTATACAGTAAGCCTAGCACAAACTATAGAAGGTGTATAGCATAAGCTATAGAATGAACAAGGTTTAAGATAGCAGAATGCCTTAGCCCGGACTGTAGGGAAAAGCCCGCACGAGTCTGGCAGGCGAGGAGGACTTGCACCGTAAGGCCGGAATAGCTTCGAAAAAAACTTCATTCCCTGTTTATACACAAGACGCTTGGCTTCTTTTATTATTTGCGCCATACCCTTACATTTGCTCAACAACAATAAAAATTCTTATCATGGCTAAAATCGTAGTAAACAATCCGGTGGTTGAAATGGATGGAGATGAAATGACTCGTATCATCTGGAAGTTCATCAAAGAAAAATTGATTTTACCTTATCTCGAAGTACCTATTCAATACTACGATTTGGGGATAGAAAACCGTGATGCCACTAACGACCAGGTAACTATCGACTGCGCCCATGCGATACAGGCTTGTGGAGTAGGTATTAAGTGCGCTACCATTACCCCCGACGAGGCTCGTGTTCAAGAATTTGGATTAAAGCAAATGTGGAAGTCGCCGAATGGCACTATACGAAATATTTTAGACGGCACTGTTTTTCGTGAGCCGATTGTTATGCAAAATGTGCCTCGTTTGGTAACCAATTGGACGGCACCGATTATCGTTGGTCGTCACGCCTTTGGCGATCAGTATCGCGCAACCGATACCGTAATAAAAGGAAAGGGTAAATTAACCATGACCTTTACGCCAGAAGATGGTAGTGAAGCACAGACCTTTGAAGTCTATCATTTTAAAGGCGACGGTGTAGCGATGAGTATGTATAATACCGACGAGAGTATTCGAGGCTTTGCCCGCAGCTGTTTTAATATGGCCTTGAGCAAGAAATGGCCTTTGTATTTGTCGACCAAAAACACCATTCTTAAAAAATACGATGGTCGTTTTAAAGATATTTTTGAAGAGATTTACCAACATGAATTTGAAGCAGCGTACAAAGCGGCTGGCATTGTTTACGAACATCGCTTAATTGATGACATGGTAGCCTCTGCCCTGAAATGGAATGGCAACTTTGTATGGGCTTGTAAAAATTATGATGGGGATGTGCAGAGCGATACAGTGGCACAAGGATTTGGATCCTTAGGTTTAATGACATCGGTATTAGTTACGCCTGATGGAAAAATTATGGAAGCCGAAGCTGCGCATGGCACTGTTACTCGTCACTACCGAGATCATCAGGCCGGAAAACCTACCAGTACCAATCCTATAGCTTCTATTTTTGCTTGGACGCGTGGATTAGCCTTTAGAGGTAAGTTAGATGGCAACCAAGCTTTGATTGATTTTTGTCAGCATCTCGAAGCCGTTTGTATCGAAACCGTTGAAGGAGGCATCATGACCAAAGATTTGGCTGTTTGCATACATGGCAATCAGGTAAAACATGGCGAACACTACGTGTATACCGAAGAATTTTTAGATGCTATAGACAGCAACTTACAAAAGAAGATAGGCGGATAATATTGTGCATACTAGCCTTATTTAAGGTTTGCTACTTTATGTATCGATAAGGAAATTCATATCGGCTTCACCTTCGGTATGCACTGTACTCCGATCTTGACAAGCCTACAAGTTTTTTACGCGTGGGTAGGTTGATATACTGAAATTGATTTCACCTATTTCGCCAGATGAGTTTGTATTTACATCGATGAGTTTATTGTATAGCCTTTTAAGTAGTAAAATGCTCTCCCTCAGCTAGAGTTTTCAGAAGCGATTTGGTGGTGGAGTTGGTGCAAGCATCTAACACCAACTATTTTCGGCTTCTCACAAAATCATCGACGTTACTAAACAAAAAACGAGGATACAACGCTGCAAATTTGTTATGTAAAAGTCCACCCCGCAAAGGTCGGTTGGCCGCCTGTTGTAATTCTGTTGTAAGCATCGGTATCAAATCATATTTAGCATCCGGAAAGTATTGTAATACCCGTAAGGCTAACTCCACGCGGTTCATCCAATCGGTAGAGGAGATATGATAAATACCTTGATGCCCATCGCGCAGCAAGAGAAACATCGCCCTGGCTATATCCCAAGCGTTAACAGGCGTGGCGTATTGATCAACAGGCAGCTTTAAGACCAACTTCTGCTTTTGCTGGCATTGTTCTATGATGCGGGATACAAAATTCTTATTTCGCACCTCGTTGCCGTAGACATTTGTAATACGTAAAACCAAAGGATCGGACATTTGCTGACAAACCATTTGTTCGGCTTCGAGTTTATGTTTCGCATATACACTTAAGGGATTTACGGCAGCCTCCTCGAGATAAGGTCCGTGATTGCCATCGAAGACATAGTCGGTAGAGATGTATACCAAACGAGCTTTACATTCTTTGGCCAATTGTATCATATTGTGCGTAGAAAGCACCGTCTTCTGATAACTTTCTTCTTCATGATCTTCGCAATAATCAACATGTGTAAGCGCTCCGCAATGCACAATCACATCGGGGGCAAAGCCTTTAATATCTGCATTTTGCAGATCGTTGATATCGAGGGTATTAAAATAAACCGTATCAGATGTTGGAAACGAAAAATAAGAGCCCAAGACTTCAGCCCCTTGTTCACGAAAATGTTGTAGACAATTACCACCCACTAAGCCGGAAGCACCGGAAATAAATATTTTCATCTTGATTACAAATTAAAAAGGAGATTGAAACGATGGAAGAGAGACAAAGCCGAGGTCTCTTTCCGAAAGAATAGGATTAGGCATACCCCAATCGAAACCAAAACTATCATAGCGAATCCCATCATCAGCGGCAGCTTGATATTCGCCACTCACAAAATAAAAAGTAGTGGCCATATCGCTGAGGGTTAAAAATCCATGGGCAAATCCTTTCGGAATAAACAAGGCTTTATGATTGTCGAAGCTTAATTCACAACTCACTGCTTGTCCGTAAGTAGACGATTGCCTGCGCAAATCTACAGCCACATCCAAAATACGCCCCTGGGTGCAGAACACAATTTTATCGTGATCATAAGGTGGATGATGAAAATGCATGCCGCGTATCACGCCTTGTTGGGAGACAGAATAAAAACTTTCTGAAAGATGAAAGTCGATACCGCCGTTTAGCAAGGAAGTATGATGAAAGGTTTTTACAAAACTGCCCCGATGATCGTCGGCTCTAAATTGAGTAATGATTTTTACGTCTTCGATACGGCTCTGTTCGATGTGCATATTCACTTACCTTTTATTTAGATTCACTATGTGCTTCGCCGAAATAATCTTGTATTTGCTGCAGGCATTTTATTACCGCTTGCTCATCAGATAAATACCAATCGACTGTTTTCTCTATGGCTTCTTTGGCGGTAAATACAGGTTGCCATTGTAATTCTTGCTTTGCCTTGCTAATATCGAGCATTAAGGTGGCGGCTTCGTGTGGCTTATCGGCATTATCCATGACTTGCAATCTTCCCGAACCGGCTCGGGCTATTGCAACCTGAGCCAACTCTTCTACTGTAAGTACATCCGTTTTTTCGGGACCTAGATTATAGGCCGTATTAAATTTTTCGGGGGCATCTACCATACGGGTTGCCAGTAAGAGGTACGCACCCAAAGGTTCTAGCACATGTTGCCAAGGGCGTATGGCATGCGGGTTGCGCAGGGTAATGCTTTCGTTTGCTTGTAAAGCTTTAATGATGTCCGGCACGATGCGGTTATCGGCAAAATCGCCTCCACCAATGACATTACCGGCCCGTACCGAGGCAACAGACTTTTGGTGTTCGTTTATTTTTGTCGGATGAAAGAATGAAGAACGATAGGATGAAATGATGATTTCGGCAACCGCCTTCGATGCCGAATACGGATCATAACCTCCCAACTTATCGTCTTCTTGAAACAAGCGATGATCGTCGAGATTTTCGTAAACCTTATCGGTAGTAATCATCACCGCTACACAAGGCTTCTTCAAATTACGCAAGGCATCTAAGACATTGGCAGTGCCTTGTCCGTTCACTTCAAAAGTATACAGAGGTTCGTCATATCCTTTCAACACAAGAGGTTGCGCTGCTAAATGAAATACAAAATCGGGTTCGAAGTTTAGCAAAGATTCTTTTACAAAATCGGCATCGCGCAAATCATGAATCACACTTTCTACACACAAGGTATCGCCATCGATGAGGCAGTACAAATCGGTATTTTTTTCAGGTGCCAGCGAATAGCCTTTTACCTTGGCACCTAATAGATGAAGAATTTGTAATAACCACGAGCCTTTAAAACCGGTATGCCCGGTTAGAAAAACCTTCTTGCCCGCAAAATAAGGACGCAAATGATCGAGTGTTACCATTTTTTCCAGATTGGATTGGTTTCCCAAAGTTTTTCGAGTTCTTCTTTATCGCGCATTGTATCCATACATTTCCAGAAACCACGGTGGCGGTATCCAACAATTTGTTTGTTGTTGGCTAGATCATACATGGGTTGTCGCTCCCACATTACCTCATCGAGATGCGGATCACTGAGATAATCTTTGATGCCGGGTTCGAGAATAAAAAAGCCTCCGTTAATCCAAGTGCCACTGTCTTCGGGCTTTTCCTCGAAACGATTTACGGTACCATCTTCTTCCATATTCACCACACCAAAACGACTGCTAGGCTGTATGGTTGTCATGGTACAAATTTTACCATGTTGTTGATGAAAACGAATGAGTTCATTGATATCAACATCGCAAACCCCATCGCCATAGGTTAGCATAAAAGGTTCGCCATGGGTATACGGTAAAACGCGTTTGAGACGTCCACCTGTCATGGTATCAACGCCAGTATCAATCATAGTAATAGTGAAAGGTTCGGCGTTCGTATTATGAATTTTCATTTTATTATCGCGCAAGTCGACCGTTACATCGGCATTATGCAAAAAATAATTACTGAAATACTCTTTAATCATCCAGCCTTTATAGCCACAGCAAATAATAAATTCGGTATGCCCGTGGGCTGCATAAATATTCATGATATGCCAAAGCATTGGTTTTCCACCAATTTCTATCATGGGTTTTGGGCGAAGGTGACTCTCCTCAGAAATTCGGGTTCCGAGTCCACCGGCAAAAATGACAACTTTCATGGGCACTTCTATATTTTAGGTTCATCAACATCTTCCAAGACGGTAAAGCGCAACGAACAGTCTGCAAGGTAAGAAAACTCAATACGATTGTAAAGGAAAAATATAACAAGCTAGAAAGAGTAAGGTTACAGTTCTGCTTGAAGCCGCTTAGCTTAGG
>JBEISB010000265.1:0-1835 GCA_040375635.1 Chitinophagaceae bacterium
CATTGTAAACGCCTGCCAATCGAGCTTGCTTTTGTGGGTCTTTCACTGAATTTCGCAAGACCAAATAAGCAAAATACGTGAGTAAGCACAAGGCCGCACCAACCTGCTTGGGATCATTACTCCAAGGAGCACCCCAAGCCACACTTGCCCATTCCATACCTGTTAACATCCCTAAACAACCAAAGGCAATGCCGTTGATGACAAACTCTTTCGACATCAAATCGTATTTAGCCTGATTGCTACGTAAATACTTCAAAGCATAGACAGCTGAAATCAAAAAACTCACAATCATAACATACCACATAGGCACATGATAAAACAGATTACGAGCCGATTCGTTCAATTTGGGAATCGCGGGCACAGACAATAAGATTCCACCCGAGAAGATGTACAAGAGAAGGATGACGCAGAGGATTTTCCACCAGTATTTCGCCATAAAATTTAAGTGGGCGCAAATATAGACTTTCCCTTTCAGTAAATGGGCAAAATCAATTTTTTTCGCTCTGGGCCAACCATCGAAATCCTATAAATGAAATCAATGCAATGCCGGAAAGAACAATCCACAGGGTATCGAAACCAAAGTGTGCAATAATCGTTGTACCGATAATCGGTGCCATAATTTGCGCCATTGACCAACTCATTGAATACAATGCCGTATATCGTCCCATGGCCGACCGCGGGGCTCGAGTAATGGCATAGGTACTCATAAACGGCATGGCTAACATTTCAGAGGCTGTAATCCAAATCATACTCACTACTAAAATCCAAATAGAATGTATGGGTATTAAGACTAAATAAGCCCCCATCAATAATACCACACCCAGTGAAATAAAACGGAAACGAGTCCAACGATGTTGAATATAATTGATGAGTAGCATTTCTACAACCGCCACCCCCATTCCATTAAACGCTAATAACCACCCGATATGCTTCTCACTCAATTGATAACTTTCTTTATAGAATAAGGGCAGTGAAGAAAAAAATTGAAAAAAGGCAGTGGCGTACAAACATGTAAACACCAGAAAAAAAAGATAGGGCTTATCTTGAAAAGGCGAGCTCTGTATGCTGGGCTCAGTCGTTTCGTTCTCCGTACTTTCTATCTCTTGATGCATTCGTGCAGGTCGAGGTAATACAAAAAAGATGAATGCAGACGCGGCAATACAGGTTAACCCATCGGCCCAAAAAAGCAATTGATAATTATAGACGGCCAAGATTCCCCCTATCATAGGTCCTATGGTAAAACCTAGATTCATGGCCAATCGATTTAAGGCGATGGATTGCGGATAATTTTCTTTTTTTGTGTATACCGCAATAGAGGCTGAGTTTGCCGGTCGAAACGCATCACCCGTTGCAGTTACCATAAATGTAAAAAAAGCAATCAAAGGATAGCTGAGCATCTGTCCGAGTGTAATCATCATCAAACCGCATAATAACAGACTGCCGACCAAAATCGGATAAAAGCCAATTCGATCTACCAGCTTACCCCCAATATAAGCCCCTACCAAAGATCCAATCCCAAACATCGAAATCACCACGCCGGCTTGCGGAATAGTAAACTGCATATGTTTGGTAAGATATACACTCATAAAAACCAATACCATAGCCCCACTGCGGTTAATGAACATGGCCAATGCCAGCAACCACATGTTGCGCGGAATACCACTGTATGGCTGTTTGAGATGATGAAGAATACGAGGCATGTTGAACAAAGAAACACAATGTGGCTTAGTCGGAAAAATAATTCCTACGACAGACAGTAGGCACAGCAAGACAATCATTAAGGGAATAAATTATCTAATCCATCATGATGAGTAGGATGGTTCTATCGGTCGAAG
>JBEISB010000258.1:0-2045 GCA_040375635.1 Chitinophagaceae bacterium
AATCCGTTACTTTTTCGGCTTCCACCATCACACGCAACTCTCGCCCAGCCTGAATCGCATAGGCTTTTTCTACACCGGTATAACTCATCGCCAAGGTTTCTAAATCCTTAATTCGTTGAATAAAGCTTTGCATGATCTCGCGACGAGCGCCAGGACGAGCGCCACTGATCGCATCACAAGCTTGAATGATTGGCGAAATAATATATTGCATCTCCATTTCATCATGGTGAGCACCGATGGCATTCACCACAGAAGGATGTTCTCCATATTTTTCAGCCAATTTCGCTCCCAGCAAAGCGTGCGATAATTCGGTTTCTTCATCAGGCACCTTTCCGATATCATGCAATAGACCGGCTCGTTTGGCTAATTTCGGATTCAGACCCAGTTCGGCGGCCATGATTGCACATAAATTAGCGGTTTCACGCGAGTGCATAAGGAGATTTTGTCCGTAAGATGAACGGAAACGCATACGCCCCACCATACGAACGAGTTCTTTATGTAAGCCATGAACACCCAGTTCTATCACAGTACGTTCTCCAATTTCCATCACCTGCTCTTCGATTTGCTTACGGGTTTTTTCAACCACCTCCTCGATACGAGCCGGATGCATACGTCCATCTTGCACCAAACGTTGTAACGACAAACGAGCAATTTCGCGACGTAAGGGATCGAACGAACTCAAAATGATAGCCTCTGGTGTATCATCTACCACTAAATCAACACCGGTAGCTGCTTCCAAGGCCCTGATATTGCGACCTTCACGACCAATAATTTGTCCTTTAATATCATCACTTTCGAGATTAAATACCGTAATCGCATTTTCGATAGCTGTTTCCGCAGCCGTGCGTTGAATGGTTTGAATGATAATACGCTTGGCTTCCTTACTAGCCTTGAGTTTGGCTTCTTCTACAATCTCCTGAACATGAGCCATAGCGTCTGTTTTCGCTTCGTTGGTAATGGCCTCAATCAATTCTTTTTTCGCATCTTCGGCCTTTAATCCAGCTACTTTTTCGAGCTTTTTGATATGCTCATCGTGCTGTTTACCTAATTCTTCTTGCTTTTTGGTGACTACCTCCAACTGCCTATCAAGATTCCCCTTTTTCTGATCATACTCCTGAATCTGCTTTTGGGCGGCCTGGGTTTTATCGTTGAGTTCTTTTTCTTTCTGCTTCACCCGATTTTCAGCATCCGACAGCTTTTGGTTCCGCTGCATCACCTCTTTTTCATGCTCAGACTTTAGCTGCAAGAATTTCTCCTTGGCTTCGAGCATTTTCTTTTCCTTTAAGGTTTCTGCTTGTAATTGCCCGTCTCTGATAATTCTATCTGCCTGGGCCTCAGCTTCTTCTACTAATTTGGTGGTATTTTTATTAAAAATGAATTTACCAGCTACTAATCCTATTAAAAGCGCAACAATCGCTGCGACGACCGAAATTATTGTTGAATCCATGTGTTATTATATTTATCATTATGCTGACGTCCAACCGCTTAGGGCAGAAGGGACGAAAAATTTTGTTAACGCACGAAGGTAAACAAAAATTTCAGATTAACAATTTGTCCGAAAAGAAGGCTGTCACCCTATCTTTGAGACGATGAAAAAATCGCAGCCTATAGGCATTTTTGATTCTGGCATTGGGGGTATGACGGTTGCAAAAGCCATCAGCCATCTGCTGCCCAACGAATCGCTCTTATACTTTGGCGATACCGAACATATGCCCTACGGTGATCGGTCGGCCGAACATATTTGCGGATACGCAGATAAAATTGCCCGTTTTCTGATTGAAAAAGGAGCCAAAATATTAGTTATTGCCTGTAACTCCGCTTCGGCTGTCGCCTATCAGCTGCTAAAAGAGAAGTATGCAGGACAAATAGACGTTGTTGGGGTAATCATGCCGGTAGTTGATTATATCCTAGAAAAAGACGATCGTAAGGTAGGTATTATAGGTACCAAGGCCACCATCCAAAGTAAAACCCATGAAATGTGTCTGAAAGAACGCAAACCAAGCATTCGAGTGGCAACGCTGGCAACTCCGCTGCTGGCCCCCATG
>JBEISB010000183.1:0-4306 GCA_040375635.1 Chitinophagaceae bacterium
ATGTATCAATTGTGGTGCCTGCGAACCTGAATGTCCCAATAACGCAATTTATGAAGGAGGCGTAGAATGGGCATTAGCCGATGGTACTGGGGTAAAAGATAGCTTTCGCCTTATGGATGGCAGTATGATGGATGCCCATCAGAAAAATACACCGGTTGCCGATGATACTTACTATATCATTCCTGAAAAGTGTACCGAATGTCAAGGATTTCATGAAGAGCCACAATGTGCAGCCGTTTGTCCTGTAGATTGCTGTGTACCTGACGAAATGTATCGCGAAACTGTAGATGCTTTGCTTGATAAGAAGTCGCGTTTGCATATTTAATGCTTATTTCAGCACTGATGATGCGCTTCCTCCTTTGCTTATTTTTGAGTTGGCCATTATTGGGGTTTTCTCAAATTTACTATCATCCGAAAGCAAAAACGGACACGATTCGAAGCGCAGTAGAGGATGGTGAATATTTACAGCTGGTCGATAGTAGCGGTCATATTTTAGAAGATGGCTTCTACAAAAACGGACAACTTGATGGAGTATGGACAACCTACAGCTATACCGGCTTTCCGGCTACTATCCATACTTATCGCGCAGGGAAAATGAATGGGACTTCCATGAAAATTGGGGTAGATGGTTATGTGGAAGAGATGTCAACGTACAAAAATGATATTCTTCATGGCCCTTATCGACTCTTCTTCAAAGGGGCACGAATCAACAAAGAAATTTATTATCAAGAAGGCATTGAGCATGGGCACCGAAAGGTATTCTATGCCGATGCTGGCATACAAGAAGAGGCTGATATCAATAAAGGAAAACGAGAGGGCAAGACCATCTGGTATTACAAAACCGGCAAGACAGCCGTTATGTATACCTATCATAATGATGAAGTGGATGGACCTTGTTCTTACTATAGCGAAGCAGGCTTATTAAGTTCTACCGGCACTTTTTCGCATGGCGTAGAGGAAGGATTATGGCAAGAATTTGATGATGAAGGAAAGCTAAAAGCAGAGGGGAAATATAAAGCCGGCAAAAAAGAAGGCCCTTGGAAGATATACACAAACGGGACGTATCAGCGAATCGAAAAATATAAAAACGGCGAAATCGAAAAATAAATCATCATATGCCAGACCCTACACTACAGTTTACCCCTATTCGGCATTTTATTTTTGATATTGATGGTGTACTCACAGACGGGAGCCTACTCATCAGCGACGATGGCACCTTGTTGCGTACTATGAATATTAGAGATGGCTATGCCTTACAATTAGCTATCCGCAAAGGATTTAGTGTATCTATCATTTCGGGTGCAACAGGACAAGGGATTGAAAAAAGATTAAATGGCTTAGGGATTACAGATATACATCTAGGGATTAGAAACAAAGTAAGCACCTTAGAAGAAGTATGTACTATTAGTAACCTAAACCTTTCTAGCACCTTGTACATGGGCGATGACATGCCTGATTTGGCTGTCATGAAACAAGTGGCACTCCCATGCTGTCCGTCCGACGCTTGCAAAGAAATTTTATCTATTTCTAAATATATCTCTCCCTTCCCTGGAGGCAAAGGCTGTGTGCGCGATGTCATCGAAAAGGTCTTAACGCTGAACCAATGCTGGGAATAGAAAAAGTCGAATTAATCACGACTTCTATTCATAAAGAGAAACACATAATACAATAGCGTTGCCACTGAGCTTATGGCAGCAACTACATAGGTTCGTGCAGCCCACTTCAACGCATCTTTCGCCTTATCATGCTCTTCGTAGCTTAAGGTTCGGGTGTCTTCTAACCAAATTAAGGCCCGATGGCTAGCATCATATTCTACCGGCAAGGTTATTAATGAAAAAATAGTTGATAGAGAGAACATCAAAATCCCAATTAAAAACACAGTTTGATTGCCATGACCAAATCCCATCACACCCAATCCAGCCAAAATAACCCACTGCGACAAGCTAGTCCCAATTTGAACGGCAGGCACCATCTTACTTCTCATTTGTAACATACTATATTGTGTGGCATGTTGCACGGCATGTCCACATTCATGAGCGGCTACCGCAGCCGAGCTGATGCTTCTGCCTTCATAAACATCAGGACTTAAATTTACCGTTCTCGTAGTAGGATCGTAATGGTCTGATAAAAAGCCAGGGGTACTTTGAACCTGAACATCATAAATGCCATTGTCTCTCAGCATTTTTTCAGCCACATCCTTCCCACTCATTCCATTTTGTAAAGGAATCTGACCATACTCACTAAATTTCGATTTCAGGCGGTTACTTACTAGCATTCCCACCACAAACATAACTCCGGCAATGAGGTAATATCCTCCGTAAAACATCATAATTGTATCGTTTTGACTTGTACCCTCAAATATAAGCCCAATAAGGAATACGAGGAATTATAAGTCACATTGGCGTATTTTTAAGTTCATTTTACGCCTTTTTGTCGCATATTTAGTGAATTTCACCCATGGAGTAGATATTTTTTTTGAAGATTGCATAAGATTTTTTTTGAAATCAACACCTAGGGCTGTACTTTAGCATTGAATTTTATGGGTTAGTAAGAAACGGGCTATCAGAAATGATAGCCCGTTCTTTTTTCAAGAAAATGAAGATTCATCAAGTAAATGACGCTTACAGCCATCATTCATTCTGGGGAAAAGTAGACTAAATTCCCTCTCGTCAATTCGATATACGCAACTTACTTTTACTCCAGAAAACATATTTATTCATACTCAAAACCCTCTCTTCCTTTGTCTAAAGTCACAACTCGTTTTTATTGCCAACACTGCGGTTACGAAAGTCCAAAATGGCAAGGCAAATGTCCATCATGCAATCAGTGGAACAGCTTAGTCGAAGAACCTAAAGTAAAGGAGAATAAACGCAGTACTTGGCGCGATGAAAACGCACAACGCCCTGCCCAAAAATCAATCGCCTTAGACGAGGTCGAAGCGCAAGAACATGAAAGACTCCGTACGAAGGATGAAGAATTAAATCGTGTACTCGGAGGTGGCATAGTACCAGGCTCTGTGATTTTAGTAGCCGGAGAACCCGGGATTGGAAAAAGCACTTTGTTTCTGCAAGATAGTCTAGAACTAACCGACACGCGCACCTTATACATTAGTGGCGAAGAAAGTTTGCAACAAATAAAAATGCGAGCCAATCGATTAAAAATTAGCAATGATCTTTTTTTTCTCTTGACAGAAACCGATACACAGACCATCTTTCAGGAGATAAAAAAAATAAAACCACAACTCGTTATCATCGATTCGATTCAAACCCTAGAATCACCCTATGTAGAAAGTGCTCCCGGAAGTGTTAGTCAGGTGAGGGAATGCACTGCAGAAATTATTCGCTTTGCCAAAGCATCCCAAACACCCGTTTTTATCATCGGACATATTACCAAAGACGGTGCTATTGCCGGCCCTAAAGTACTCGAACATATGGTGGATACTGTATTGCAATTTGAAGGCGATAGACACTATGCTTACCGTATTTTACGAACGACAAAAAATCGATTTGGGAACAGCAATGAGTTAGGGATTTATGAAATGAAGGAAGGAGGCTTACGACAAATTGCCAATCCGTCGGAAATGCTCATCACCCAAAAAGATGAAGCCTTAAGTGGTATTGCGATTGCCGCTTCTTTAGAAGGAGCCAGGCCTTTATTGATTGAAACACAAGCCTTAGTTACCCATGCCGTATACGGAACGCCTCAACGCACCATCAGCGGATTTGACCTTAGACGTTTGCAGTTATTACTTGCTGTATTAGAAAAACGAGGAGGCTTTCATTTTGGTGTCAAAGATGTTTTCTTAAACATTGCCGGCGGATTAAAAGTAGAAGATCCTGCCATCGATTTAGCCATCGTATCGGCCTTGCTCTCATCTTACGAAGATAGACCTCTGCCCGATGGCATTTGCTTTGTTGGCGAAGTTGGTCTCAGCGGAGAAGTGAGGGCCGTTAACCGCATTGAACCCCGCATCGCGGAAGCTGAAAAATTAGGCTTCGAAAAAATAGTGATCTCAAAGTTTAACCGAAAAAGTATTTCGGCTACCTTTAAAATACAAATTCAATATATCGGCACCATCGAAGAGCTATATCGAATTTTATTTTAACCAACAAGACGTATGAAATTGATGTACGAATGGATGCAAGAAATCATGCATCTTTTTTACCCTAACCTTTGCTTAGGTTGCGAACAAACGCTATTGAATTCCGAAAAAAAAATTTGTATCAACTGTTGGCAGCAACTGCCGATGACTAATTTCCATCTACAAGAGAACAATCTGGCGAGGGACCGTTTTTTAGGACGCGTA
>JBEISB010000089.1:0-9041 GCA_040375635.1 Chitinophagaceae bacterium
CTGCTGTTGTATGTGGCCTTTGTCTCCTGTTCTTTCGTAACGATTTCGATATCGTTATACATCCGATAATTGAGGATACGTAATGTTTTGAAAGCTTTGTAAAAAGTAGTATCCCTTCGTACCCTTTCGATAAAAGCCTGCACATCAAATCCTGATTGGACATCTCTTACGGTAAGGGCATCCAGATAAAGGCCCTGGTAGGTTTTGCCTTGCTTGTCTTGTGCCCATGCGACCGTCTGGATGATGAGAAGCATACACCCCCACAACAAGCTCCAAAAACAATAGCGCTTCACCATGGCTCCAATCAAATTCAACGTATGATTACTTTACCTACAACTGACTCAGTTCGCGAAACAAAACATGATCGGTAAGATCATATTGTACCGGCACAATAGAGGCATAACCCTTATCTAAGGCATAAACATCAGTATCTTTTCCTTTATCAAAGTTTTGAAACTCACCCGTAAGCCAAAAATATTTTTTTCCGGTTGGGTCGGTACGTTCTACAAAATTCTCTTTCCATTTGGCCTTGGCCTGTCGACAAATTTTCAAGCCCTTATACTTGGCAATACTTACTTTAGGAATATTGACATTATACAAAGCATGTGCAGGCAATTCTTTATTCATTAATTTATGAATGACTTCGGAAGCTACTTGTTGCGAGAGCGAAAAATCGGCCTCAAAGCTATAATCCTGATAGGAAAAACCAATAGCGCTGATTCCTTCGATAGAAGCCTCCATCGCCGCCGACATAGTACCCGAGTAAATAATATTGATCGATGAATTCGAACCGTGGTTGATGCCACTGAAGCAGTAATCGGGTTTTTTATGGAGAATTTTATCGACAGCAATTTTAACACAATCGACAGGGGTACCAGAACATTGATAGGCTTCTACCTCACCAAAGACATGCACTTGATTTAATCGCAAAGGCTTGCCAATGGTAATCGCATGTCCCATCCCCGACTGCGGAGCATCGGGAGCTACCACCACTACCCGACCGAATTGCTTAGCCACCTCTACCAGGGCAGCAATACCAGGAGCCGTTACCCCATCATCGTTGGTAATTAAAATGGTAGGCTTATCGGCCTTCTGTTTTGTCGCTTTCTTCTTCTCCATTTTTTTTCAGCAAAGCTAAGGGCTTTGATTACGCCTTACAAATCGGTGTTCTGCATTTTTCGGCGCAGTACGAGATAATACAAACCTATATATACCCAAGAGGTGATTCCGTATACCTCATTACTTAACGCAGGTCTTACCCCACCTAAACTTTTACCTATGCTTTGTAATAGCGGCAAGGGCAGTAATTCGTCGCTGCATTGCAAAGGGAGTAAGTTACCATAGGCGGTATTGAACTTGGCATTGATAGTTCCACTCAATATAGCCTCTACTAAAAAATAGGCGAACAGCATAGTGAGTGAAATGCCGGCGCGACGAAAAATGAAAGCCAATAAGGCCGAAAAAGATAAATAATTGAGTGTATAGGTAAAGACAGAAATTGCTTTCGTTGCATGTTCGAAAGGATTATCACCTCCTTGGTAAAGTCCAAACCATAAAGATGTACACAGATAAAAAAGGGTGACCCCTACACTGAAACTCAGTATCAACAAGACCTTGGCGTGGAGAAAATCCGAACGATGCATGCCATCAATAATATGTTGTCGCTGTGTACGGAAAGTAAATTCATTACTCACCGATATAATCACAAACACACAAAGAAAAATAACAAACCAACTCAGGGTATACCCGAGTGTATCCCAAACCATAGGAAAGCCGAAGCTGGCACTGAGTACATTGGCCGGACCGCCACCGAAGGACAGTGTGCTTCGTTGAGCGCCATAATTCCAGGCCAGAAACAAAAACATAAAAAGACCTACCAATAACCAAAAGGTTTTGTAGCGTCTAATTTTCATCCATTCGATTTGTAGTAGCGTAAGCATGGGTTTGATCATTTACTGATTTTAAATTTTTATTGAATGGACAACTACTGAGCTGCACTTGTCTTTTGTTCGCCCGTCATCTCCATAAAATGACTCTCGAGACTGCGTTTCCTTCTTTGTAAATGCGTTAATATCACACCCTCACGAAAACAATATGCGTTGATTTCGCCGGCACTCAAAGCCGTGCTAATTTGTATATTTCCTTCTCGCTGCACAATCCGAATATCGCCATGCCGTTCGAGGATGCGCAACAATTCGGCCGGTTGAGTGGCTTGCAGTATAAGTAACTCTTCATCATTCATAACAGAAGACACCGAACCCGATGCCAGCAAATTTCCTTTTTTCAGGATGGCCACATCGGTACAAACTTTTTCTACTTCATCTAATAAATGACTCGCCATAATGATGGTGGTTCCCTCATCATGAAGTTGACGAATCAAACTGCGAATTTCGGCGATGCCCACCGGATCGAGACCATTCGTAGGCTCGTCGAGTACCAATATTTTAGGCTATCCCAATAAAGCCGACGCTATGGCCAAACGTTGTTTCATCCCTAAAGAAAATGTACTAAAAGCATCGGCCTTGCGTTCGTATAAATTTACCTTTCGCAATACAGCATCTATATCTTGAAAGCCCTTGCCTTTGATACGAGCATTAATGGCTAGATTATCTTCGGCACTCATGTAATGATAGAAATTAGGCGTCTCGAGCAAGGCACCCAAATTTTTACGGGCATCGGCTGCCGAAGCAAATCCTATCCATTGGTAGGTACCCGCATCGGCTTTTAATACATCGAGCAAAATACCTAATAGGGTTGTCTTGCCACTTCCGTTGGGACCTAAAATTCCGTACACCGAACCGCGGGGAATTTGCAAACTTATCCCTTGTAAGGCCTTTACATTTCCGTACGATTTTTTTACATCTTGTACCGTGAGCACATCATTCATATTCTACCTTTAACGGCGTGAAGATAGTTGCCTACGTATAATAAAGTACTAACAAAGTATCGACGGCTCAAATCAAGGCTTACTGGTTGCATGCAGCAAAAATCCTTCCACCCGCTGTAATTGATATAGGGTATCTGATTCGGTAAACTCAAGACTAGATAGATACAAACTGCCTCCGGGAAAATGCAATCGCATAGCGTCGGCGGGCATTTCGTGATTGAGGACATGTGCATTGATAACCCTGAGTGTATTTGAGTTACTGAGGCCCGCACTCGTTCGTCGGAAGTTATCTAAGAGCGAACGAAAGCAAGACTGCATAGGTATACGAAACAGGGTATCCTCTCGTAAGCTAAACCACAAGGTATCGTGTTTGAGTTGCGCAAACCAATCTGTGGTATCGGCTATCTCGGGTGTGGCATCATAAATGCCACAACTAAAATGAGTAATTTGCTCATAGCCTTTAATCGAAAGCGTTTGTTGATACAAATCATTTCCTTTCGCCTGAAAATAGTGATGCAGTTCGTAAGGAGTATGATCGGGACCCAAGTCACTAAAAATAGATTGGATATAATAGAGATCGTTGTGGGCAATAGCAGAATCTAGTTTACCTTGATCCTTATCGGATAACCAAGGATGAATGCGCAGTATTTCGCCCCGCTTATTTAGGTACGAAAAGATAGATCGAATGCTCGCCTCATCGGTAGGGGAAATCGAATACCGTTTATCGAGTTTCACCAACTTATCATTATCAAGCAAGTGATTTCGTTTCAGCAGATGTTCGAGTCGATAGACCTGGTTGCTTACGCTGAGCTGAAACATGCCCCATGGCCCTAAGGCACTGATAGCTAAGAGCAGAAATAAACTGACAGGCACCACAATAATATTGTCGGATGTAGAAGTAATAATATATACCGAGATAATCACCAACCAAACGCCTAACACAAAAATCAAGTAACGATCTTCGGTAATACCATAAGGCAGAATTCGCTTTACAATCCCAATAAAGTATAGCGACAATAGCGGTAATAGAATATAAAAGAAATAACGAGAATAAAGATAATTACTTCGGTAATTCGTTTCCTTCCGGATAGGATAAACTAAGAGATAGGCTAAGATCCCAACGATCGAAAAAATGAGAATGGGGATGCAAACATAACCATCTGGCAAGGTTCGATATATCAAAATCCGAAACACATAGAGGTACAGAATCAGGATATATATACCGATGATGGGTAACAAAATATATTGCACAAACAAACGAATGGGTTTACGGTAACTCATCGGCGAGGCAAACTCATCGTAGGATTTCGGCATGCCCATTAAAAAAAAGATCGTATTAAAAACCAGAAAAACAAAGGCTGCCAAATCGGTATAATAATCCGGATTCATCTGAAGGGTAAACAAGGTATCGAGTGCCCACATCGCAGAGGCGAGTCCAACAAACAAGGTAGTAGAATACAATAAGGAGCTTACAATTTGTTTGAAGAGAAAGTAGTTATACTGCCAAAACTCTTTGATTTGGGAGCCGCTATAAAAGGCAATAAAAGATACTAACAAATGAAAGCACACGAATAAAATGAGATATCGAGAAACGAAGACTGTATCGGAATCGAACATGCCCGGTGTAATCGAATAGTAATGTAAACCCAGCACACTAAAGCCCAATAAATATAAACCCAGTCGCTTGCTATTTTCGACAGCCTTAGATTCTGAAAAAATATCAAAGGCGGTAAACAAAGAAATGCCTAACATGCAAGCCAAAAAGAGTTTGATGAAGCGGTAATCGTGAACCACAAATTCGTCGATACGACTGCAATGGATTTCGATGAGTAAAAACACGAAGGCCAAAAAGCCTGATAAAATGGGAACAGGATAACGACGCAGCGTGAAAAGCAGATTTCGATAGATAAGACGAATGGCAGCCAAGGCAAATGAATTTGCTCTAAATTACTCATACAGTACCAAATTAAAATACTTAATTTTGTTACTTCTCAAGTATACCCCTTATGCGAAGATTTGCTATTGTTTTTCTGATCGGCATGATGGCTGCCTGCAAACCTGATCCCTCATTTCTTGTTGATGAACATACTCATACCCATGTAAGCCTGGATGTGCCAGCCGGCTTGCCTCCTATGAATATTCCTGCGAGCAATCCGCTTACGGCCGAAGGTATTGCCCTTGGACGCAAATTGTTTTACGATAAGCTCTTGTCGAAAACCAATACGATGAGTTGTGCGAGTTGTCACCAATTTAAAAACTACTTTGTCGACTCAGCCAAAGCCTTTAGCATTGGCGTCGACAATATTGCCGGCACCCGCAACTCGATGCCTCTATTTAATATTGGGTATTCGAAAACGTTCTTTTGGGATGGCGGTGCTGCCGACCTCGAATCGCAGGTAATAGGCCCTATTACCAATCCGATAGAGATGCACGAAACGATGAGTAGTGTTTTGAACAAATTACAAAACGATGCCGAATACCCGGCCTTGTTTAAGAAGGCTTTTGGTACGGACATCATCACATCGAAAATGGTGATGCAAGCGGTGGCACAATTTGAAAGAACCTTATTATCGGCGAATTCGAAGTTTGACCAATACAAACGGGGATTCGTAAGTTTGACGGCTCAGGAACTGAGGGGCATGAATATTTATATGGATGACAAAAAAGGCGATTGTGCACATTGTCATAGTTTTGGTAGCACCTTTACCGACTTTGCATTTCGGAATACAGGCTTAGACAGTATCGCCGTTGACTCAGGACGTTACAAAATTACGTTACAAAGTGGCGATCTTGGAAAGTTCAAAACCCCTACTTTACGAAATATTGAGATGACAGCTCCGTATATGCATGATGGACGATTCACCACCCTGCGCCAATGTATAGAACATTATAATAAGAACTTTCATTATAGCGCTAACCTAGCCCCCGAACTTAAAATACAAACCAAGGGCCGCATGAGCGAAAGCGAGATTGATGATTTGGTAGCCTTTTTACAAACCCTTACCGACCACGAGTTTATCACGAAAACGGAATTTGGAGCTCCATAGGGTAAAGTGTATGGCTGCTGCGACTACTATGCCCGCACATTCATTTGGCTTCCAATATTGTCGTCTTGCGATGAACTCACGAACACCATGATCCTTTTGACTGGCAGACAGAAAAGACCAATACCCTTACTGCCGCTGACGTGTGCGACGCAACCCCGCTAAAGCAGAGCAGTAAGCTGGTGACAAAAAGAGAGCAAAATTTATTTTGACAGAGATTGTAAGGAGGCAATTGCAAAATGCGCTTTACTTTGCAGGCATGAAGGTGCTACTCACAACCCTCAATTCGAAGTATATACATAGTAATCTAGCGATTCGTATCCTGTATCAACTGAACAAGTTTCGGGATGGATTAGACTGGAAGGAATTTGTGATTAAAGAAGAGGCAGAGAGTATAGCCGAATACTGTGCACAATACGAGGTAGTGGCCTTTAGCTGTTATATCTGGAATATTACCCAAACCTTAGCCGTTGCTCGCGCCATTAAAAAAATAAACGCGCATACAAAAATATTATTAGGTGGCCCTGAGGTGAGTTACGATTGGCAAGAGGTGATAGACAGAGAAGAAGTAGATTATATTATTGTGGGTGAAGGCGAAATACCTTTTGCCGAGTTCTTAGATTCCTATCCGCAACAGCTAGAAAAAGTAAGTTGTTTAGTGCGTAAGCAAAATGGCGTGGTGCAATACAATCCCTTGGCAAAAAATTTTGAGGTGAGTGCCTTAGCCGATATCATGCCCTATGCCGACGATGAGCCCGAGACCCTACAAAACAAAGTGTTGTACATAGAAACCTCGAGGGGTTGTCCGTACAAATGCGAGTTTTGTTTAGCCAGCTTAGATAATAAAGTTCGTTATCTGCCCGATGCCACCATCAAGGCTACCCTCTTGTATATGATGCAGCATGGTAGAGTGATTAAATTTTTAGATCGCACCTTTAATATCAAAAAAGACTTTACGATAGATATCTTTCGGTTTATTTTACAGCATCATCGGCCGGGGAATGTGTTTCAATTTGAAATTACCGCCGATATTGTACACCCCGATATCATTGCCTTTATACAAGCCGAAGTGCCGCCCGGATTATTTCGATTTGAAATTGGTATCCAAACCGTCAATCAAAAAGCCAATCTCGAGGTCAGTCGCAAACAAAACTTCGAAAAGACAAGCGGCATCATTCGTCAGCTCGACAATAAAATAGAAATGCATCTCGACTTGATTGTGGGTTTGCCTTTAGATTATTTTGATGATATCCGTTACAGCTTCGAACAAGTATTTTTATTATTTGCGCCTGAATTACAATTAGGGTTTTTGAAATTTTTAAAAGGAACACCGGTGCGCGATAAGTACGAACAACATGGCTATGTATTTGATCCGGAACCGCCCTATCAAATTATCGAAAGCAATTACCTTTCGAAAGAACAACTTGCCTCTATTGTTGTACTCGAAAACGCCTTAGAAATTTATTGGAATCGAAAACGTGCTTTACATACCCTGCGCTATGTGAGTAAAAAATATAGTGTGTTTGATTTCTTGATGCAGCTTGGTTTTTATTTCGAAGCCCGGTCGGCCTTTCATCAACATAGCCTTGTCGATATCTTTCAACATCTCTATCATTTTGCGGTAGAACAATATCCAGATGATATCGTGCTGCATGAACTGATTACTATCGACTATTATTTATATACCAAAATCAGGCCGCAAGACTTGTTTGGGAAAGAGGCTAATAAGCGCGACATGCACCAATGGTTGAATCAGTTACAATGGCATCATTTACCCTACCGCTTTGTGGCGCTGCCGATTTCGTTTTTGTGGAAGGTCTTTGTGGAGACCGGCAAAATTGTACCCGCACCCGATAGGTTATGGATACGCTATGATGGAAAGCGTAAATCGGTTTGGTTGCAGGAACAAGAGGCTTTGCAGAAAGAAACAGAGGGTAACATCTGCTAGGATGATCATAGATTGGCTTTCCCTACTGATTTCAGCGCCCTTTACAGACAACAAAATGCCAATAGCCTTCAACTGCTGCTTCGAAAAGCGGCTAAAAATTATCGGCAACGAGAAATCAGCGAATGAATAGGTAGGTTTTAGGAAGACTAGCCTATTTTGCCCTGTAACCCTTAAAAAGTAATACACCTAAAGGCTATTTCTTGTTGCTGTAAATGGCAGATTCCGAGCTCTGCCCTCAAGATATTAGGCAGCCTATAAACTATTAGCTTTTCCTTATACCTCGTTTCGAAGGCAAACCCTACATTTGTGACTTAATTTATTTCTATGAGTCAATACCCTTATGTACCCTATGGTACTACCGTTCACGGACAAGAAGAGATCGATGCTGTGGTGCATGTTTTAAAAACCAGCACACAAATGAGCAAGCATGTTCGCGAACTCGAAAACAAAGTCTCTGCCTTGTACAACAAAAAACATGGGGTTGGGGTTAACTCCGGATCGAGTGCCTTATACCTTGCTGCCGATTTGTTGAATTTTGAAGCCGGTAGCGAAATCATTACGCCAGCACTCACCTTTTCTACTACCGTTGCGCCCTTAGTCAAAAAAGGTTGGATACCTAGTTTTGTGGATGTAGAAGAGGGTACATATAACATAGATGTGAATAAAGTAGAAGAAATGATTACTTCGAAAACAAAAGCATTATGGATTCCGAACCTCATTGGTAATTTACCCGATTGGGCTACCTTACGCGAGTTAGCCGATAAGCATCATTTGTTTGTGTTAGAAGATAGCGCCGATACCCTCGGCGCCGAAATCGGTGGTGCCAGCAGTGGTCGATATACCGATATGAGTACCACCAGTTTTTATGGTTCGCATATTATCAATTGTGGGGGTAACGGCGGTATGCTTTGTGTAAATGATGATGAACATTTACGTCGTGCCAAATTATTACGCAGCTGGGGACGCTCATCGTCGTTATTTGTAGAAAGCGAATTAATCGAAAACCGTTTTAATGTAGAAGTGGATGGCATTCCGTACGATGCCAAATTTGTTTTCGAAGAGCCAGGCTATAATATCGAACCTTCAGAAATGGGTGCCGCTTTTGGACTGGTACAATTGAGTAAGTTGGGCAGTAATATCGATTTACGTACCGCTCATTACC
>JBEISB010000073.1:0-10295 GCA_040375635.1 Chitinophagaceae bacterium
ACCGATAAACCGGTCATTTTAATTAAACCTGATATTAATAGTCAGTATGAAGACATGGTGAACATCCTAGATGAAATGAAGATTAACGATATGCCTATCTATGCGATGATTGATATTACACCTGTCGATCAAGGCTATATCAAAGCTACTGAGGAGGCAAATGCAGGTGGTCCGAAATAATTTTATGGAATAAATCAGGATTCTTCATCGCTGAAAAAAAACTGAAATGGAAACAAAAGATATTTTAAATGCCGATGTGCTCGACATCATCTTCGAAGGGCGTAATAAAGCCTATGGTGCCTACGAGCTCAGAATGAATTATAAAAAAAGAACCAGAAATGCGTTAATCGGTTGCATCTTATTTGCTACTGTTCTCGCAGCCATTCCGGTGATTGCCAGTCTTATCAATAATAAGCCTGTAAAAAAGAAACCAATTACAAAGGTCACGGAATTGGCAGCGCCTCCTCCTATGGATCCGCAAAAGCCACCTCCCCCACCTCCCCCACCTCCCCCTCCACCCGTTCCGCCACAGGTTAAGTTTACCCCTCCGGTAATTAAAAAAGCGGAGGAAGTTCGTGAGGATGAAAAACCAGCAGAACAAAAAGAATTGGAAACCAAGATGGCAAGCACTACAAATGCCGAAGGAAATACAACCAATATCGAAGCACCTCCTGTATTAGAAAAACCAAATACAGTAGAAAACGCAGCGCCTGCTAAGGAAGAAATCTTTGAATTTGTAGAACAAAATGCAGAATTCCCTGGTGGTGATGATGCCTTATATAAATATTTAGGAGAGCATATTCACTACTCTAACCAGGCGCGTGAGCAAGGCATTACCGGAAAGGTAGTGTTGACCTTTGTGGTTCATGGTGGTGATGGAAGTATTTCTGATGTAAAAGTAATTCGAAGTCTAGGCTACGGATTAGATGAAGAAGCCATCAAGCAGGTAAAAAGTATGCCGAAATGGAAGCCGGCTAAACAAAACGGTAAAGACGTTTCTTCTACATTTACCTTACCGATAGATTTCCGACTTGACGAAGAGTAAGAATAGATTATTATTTGTAAAAGGTTGATTATCATATAATCAACCTTTTTTTGTCCGACAATTGACTTCGCCCGTTATAATATATCATTAACCGATAAATTCAATTGAGATTCGGTAATATTCGCTAATATTGTAGCAAAACCTACATAATGTTTGTATACGATAATATCTTATTGAGTATGCCTGGTGGATCCGAGTGGATAATCATCGTTTTGGCTGTACTCGTACTTTTTGGAGGAAAGAAAATTCCAGAATTTATGCGCGGTTTAGGTAAGGGCATGCGTGAGTTTAAGGATGCCAAGGATAATATCAAAAATGAGATTGAGTCTGGAATGAAAGATAAGGAGTAGTATCCTTTGATTCTTTTTTAGCAATGAACATCAGGAATGAACAGTAAAATTTTCATCTATACAACCTTTGTATTGGCATTTGTGTTATTAGCCAATGACGCTGTATTTGGGGGGACTAGAGATACCATTACGGTTATATCCATTACTGATCCTGCCCTAATACCCAAAAATGCGATTGTACAACGTGCCGTTAAAATACCTGCATTCGATAGCAGTCGATTTATACAAAAGCCTATCACGGATAAGGTTGAACAGGTCCAATTAACGGCGAATTTAATTGTCAATAAGTCGATTTACGGAACATACACCGACTACATTTTAGACTATGTGAAGAATTATCACGATTCTTTTGGTGAACGAATTCTTCGCATTAAATCCAAAAACAAAGGCTATTTCACCTTGATGGAAAATGTGATGCACCGTTTTGGTATCCCTAAAGAAATGAAATCCTTAGCCATTATCGAGTCTGGCCTAAATTGTAACGCCGTCTCTCCGGTGGGTGCTGTTGGTCCTTGGCAATTTATGGAAACAACAGCCCGTGAGCTAGGTTTACGTGTAGATCGTCGCATGGACGAAAGAAAAGATTTCTATAAAAGTACCCACGCAGCAGCCCGCTACATGAAGCAATTGCATGGTATTTTTCATGATTGGTTATTAGTGATTGCCTCATATAATTGTGGTCCTGCCCCCGTATTACGGGCAATCAATGCAGGACAAGGCAGAAGTTTCTGGGATATTAAACCTCGTTTACCCAAAGAAACCCAAAATCATGTAATGGCTTTTATTGCTACTTCTGCCTTATTGGATAAAGTATGTAATGTGCTTGGACTAGGTGAAATACCTCGCAATGCTAAAGCACCTAAAGCCGATTTCACCGCTTTTCAATCGCACGAAAGTAGTGATGTAGATGTGGCAGAAACACCCGATGAAAACAAACCCAAATTCTCGCAGGAAGAATTGGATAAAATGGCAATCTTAAAGGTAAAGGGAAGTTATAAAATCACTTGTATAGCTAAAATATTGGGCGAAGATCCTGTGCGCTTACAAAGATGGAATCCCACCTTCGACACTGAAATTACCTCCACAGCAACGCCTGTTCATCTTCGTTTACCCATTGATAAACTAGAGCAGTTTATTATTCAGAAGGAGAAAATCATGACGGAATCCCGCAAATTTTAGTTCGCACATGCCCCGTTATTTTATTGAGGTTCGGTATAAAGGAACTTCTTTTCGTGGATTTCAAAGTCAAGGCAATGCAATCACCATTCAAGGAGAAATCGAAAAAGCACTAAAAACTTATTATCGCGAAGATATTGTAACCACTACCTCAAGTCGAACGGATGCCGGTGTTCATGCCTTACAGAATTTTTTACATGCTGATTTTTCACATCCCATCCAAGCCCATCAAATCTATCATCTCAATGCCATCTTACACCAAGATATTGAGATTCGGAAATTCTATCTGGTAGCCGATTCGTATCATTCACGGTTTGATGCTAGTTCACGACAATATGCCTATAAACTATCGCGAGATAAAAATCCATTTGTTCGCGAAACCCGTTACTTTTTTCCGTTTCCTTTGAATCTGGATACACTCAACGAATGTGCATCCATCTTGCAAGAGACTTCAGATTTTACTTCGTTTGCCAAACGGCATTCGGATGTTAAACATTTTCGTTGCGAAATAAAACAGGCTTATTGGAGTGAGTCTGATGGTAAGGAACTCACCTTTCATGTAGAAGCCAATCGATTTTTACGCGGAATGGTGCGTGCCTTAGTGGCTACTCAATTACAAGTGGGGCGTGGTAAACAAAGCATTACTGATTTTACATCGATTATTGCAGCCAAAGATTGCACGCGCGCAGATTTTAGTGCACCTGCCCATGGGCTCTTTCTTGAGAAGGTAAACTACCCTCACCCCATTCTATCGAATCCTTTGTGATTTCTTTGTTTTATTTGATTGTCCAACTGACCTTTACGCCCGGTTATGATTATTTATCCGCCCCATCTTGCTGAACAATTAGACTTCTTATACCTTAAGGAATTACTAGCCCAATTTTGCTCGAATACACGAGCTCGGGATTTTTGTCTAGATATTACACCAAATCATGATTTTGAATTTGTACAAAGTCGCTTATTAGAAACGAATGAATATTTATTGGCCTTGCATAAAGGTGATCCGATTCAGACCAGCAGATTACCTGAGTTAGATAAAGAATTGCATTTGCTTGAAATTGACAATTCGGTATTGAATGCGAAACAATTTGTGGCCATACGACAAATGGTGATTTTGGCTAATGATATGCTTCGATTTTTCGAAGATAAAGAAGAGATCTATCCTGCCTTGAAGGTTCGCATCGATCAGATGAGCCGGGAAGATCAATTGCAAAAAATGATTGATGAAATTATTGATAAAGAAGGCGTGCTTTTGGATACAGCATCTCCCCTACTCGCAAGCATTCGTTCGGAGATGCAAAGCAATCGTCGACAATGTGATCGGATTTATAGGGCTCACATACAAAGGCTTAATAAGCTGGGCCATTTAGCTGATTTTGAAGAGAGCTTTATCAATGGACGAAGAGTGCTTGGCCTATTAGCCGAGTATAAACGAGAAACCAAAGGGATTATTTTAGGTCAATCGGCTAGCGGAAAAATTACCTTCATAGAGCCTCAGAATGTAATTGAATTAAATAATGATAGACTGGTTCTCGAGGAGGATGAAAAGAAAGAGATTTACCGTATCTTAAAAGATCTTACCGACTGCATAAGGCCCTTTCATTCTATTTTGGTTGTGTATTATGAAGTGTTGGTAGAGATGGATTTTATTTATGCGAAAGCAAAATTGGCTAAAGAATTAAATGCCACTATGCCGCGACTGGTTACATCGGGTTCGCTGATTCATTTGGTGAATGCGTTTCATCCGGTACTCTGGTTACAAAACCTTGAAAAGAAAATACCTACTGAGCCCATACATTGTATGCTTTCTGAAACGGAAAGAATCATGGTGATTAGCGGTCCGAATGCCGGAGGGAAATCAATTACCTTAAAAACCATTGGACTCTTGCAGATAATGTTGCAGTGTGGATTATTAATTCCGGCCTCTGCCCGCAGTGAGATGAGTTTGAAACATTCTATTTTGGGGGATATTGGTGATAATCAAAGCATAGAAGATGGATTAAGTACCTATAGTTCTCGTTTACAGAAGATGAAATATTTTTTGGAGAAGGCTGATGGGGATACTTTGTTTTTGATTGATGAATTTGGTACCGGCTCCGACCCGGATATGGGCGGTGCATTGGCAGAAGTGATTTTGCACAAACTCAATGAGGTAAAGGCTCAGGGAGTCGTCACGACGCATTTTACCAACCTGAAAATTTTGGCTACCCAACAGGAAGGGATTTTCAATGCTTGTATGCTGTTTAATAGTAAAACGCTAAAGCCCTTATATCAACTTCAAATCGGTGAACCTGGTAGTTCGTTCACGTTTGAAGTCGCAGAAAAAATAGGATTACCTGGTGTTTTTATTGAAGAAGCCAAGTTGAAATTGTCGCGCGAAAAGGTGCAGATGGATAAGTTGCTCAATGGCTTACAGAAAGAAAAGAATGTGTTGGCGAAACTCAAAAAAGACTTGCAAAAGCAATTGAGTAAAACCACAGCCGAAAAGCGAGAGTATCAACAAATGGCTGAAAAAATGGAGGACGAATTCATCCGAAATTTAAAAGACAGAGAGGAAAAGAAAAAACTGATGGAGTTTGGAAAACGATTGTTGCAGCTTACCGATGAATGGATGAATAATAAAAACAAGAAGGAGATCATCGATAAGTTTGTGAAATTGGCTGGATATGAACTGCATAAAAAACGAGCGCAAGAAGAATACGAGAAAACAGAAAAATACAAAGTCACAAAACTCGCTAAAATAAAGCCCAAAGTGGCAGAGGGATCAAAAGTTCGTCTTCTAAAAAGTCGTGAAATCGGTATTATTAAAGAAATAAAAGAAGACAGAGCCAATGTTTTGATTGGCAATATCATGATGAATATTGGTTTAGAAAAACTCGAATTAGTGTAGGTGTTTCCTATTTCTTTTGAAGGGTTCCGGTAAAGTATAATCCATGTTCATCTCTCACTTCAATCAAATATACACCAGCACTTACTGATTGTAAATCCGTTTTTATGTGATTAATTCCTTTTTCGATGTTGAAGCTAACCCGTTTCATATTTCGTCCTGTAGCATCCATTATATGCAGACTGCCGATTCCTGACTGTGCCGATTGTATATCTATATGTAATTCGGATGCAACAGGATTCGGGAAAATGGAAACATACGAATCATCACCAAAGTACACATCTACCTGCTGGCTATAACTGATGTTTCCGTCTATATCTACTTGTTGCAATCGGTAATAATTATGTCCGGCTTGAGGCTTAATATCACGATAGGTATATTGTAATTCTACATCACTATTTCCAAGATTAGCTTGGGTGGGGATTGCCTTAGATATCGCAGTGAAGTTTTTAGCATCGTGACTTCTTTCCACGATAAAATGACTATTATTTTCTTCATGACTCGTTATCCAACGCAAATCGGTTTGTTGATTATTACGTTGTGCTTGAAATTGCAACAAGGTAACCGGCAAGGCTATATTGAGTGGATTACATGTATGACAATAAAAATAAGAAAACCCACTTACCGGAAAGCAGACAGTCCACACCAAACTGCTTGCATCAAAGGTGCTGGTAATTACCGATTGCGGAATAGCTGTTGCCACGTGCCCAGGATCGGTAATATCTCCATTATCAACTTTGGTCATACACAAATTACTACCCGGCGTCATGATTGGCCATGCCGGTATAGATGTAAGCGCGACGGCATTATAATCTGAAATATCTTGATCGAGATAATACAGACACACTATAGCACTATCATTGTTGGTAGGTGTGATTTTATATTTACGGTTTAAGTAAGGTTGCCCGTTATACACAGGAACAGAACAATCAATCTCCTCACAAATAGATACAGATCCTAAGCTTACACCATCCACAGCATCGGTTACTGTGGCGATTTTTCGACAATCGGTCGTAGTAAATAAAGTCTCAGTAACACCATCACTCAAAGTAATATTCCCACAGCCAACCGAACCACAAATTGAATAATTCGCTATTATATCTTGATTGGCAATATAATTTGATGAAGGAATAATATTGATATAGGCTACCGCTGTATCGGAACAAACAGGATTTGTATTTGTGGCCAAAACCATGTACACAGTATCTGGCGTATAAATGGCGTGAGGATTTGGATGTAAGGTAGTGAAGGTGCTATCGTTGTAATACAGCGTATCGGCACCGGCCGTAGTTGTAAATGGATTTATGAGAGAAGCAACATCAATCGCACTCGGTGCGCAGGCATTACCTAATAAAGGACTAGAAGTGAATTGAGGAACAGGGCTTACTGACAAAAGTAAACTATCTGATGAGTAGCATCCCGTGGCCGTATAGGTAACCTTCGAATAAATAAAATTAGTACTGCTTGTGTCGTTCGTTGGATTGAGAATCGGTAAAAACAAAGCCTGGTCTCCAAAATAGCTAACCGACGTACCCGGTGTAAATGCCGATACGTTATTGCTAATACTGGTTAAATCAAAAATAGCATTATTACTGCCTACTGCAAATTCGCAGGTGGTTAGGGTGTCTTGAACAACAGGAGGTGTAGGATGAATGACTAAATTAACGGGTACACGACACCCCGATGAGCCTGCACAAGAGGCATAAAAAGGATAGATACCGGGGGTGTTTGAATTACTAATTCCAGAACCTGTTACTCCAATCGGATTGAAGGGAGAATAGGTATATAATACGGGACCACCAACTGAGTCTTTATACCATTCGAAGCTAGCCGGAACATAAGTATATCGAATCCTAATGGTAGCCACTGTAGGATTGCCATTATAGTTGATAACATGATTATTGGCTGTTGTATTATAGGTATTCCAGCTACCCATTTTTAAGGTGCCACCAATCCCCAAGGTAGAATAAATCGTACCCATCACCGTAGAGTCAATTTGATTGGTATAGGTATACCCTTGGGCATTGGCTCCCGTGGTTGCCGTATTACCCATAGCCCCCGGATAAAAAGTACTTCCTGCTGCCGATGGGGGGGCAATTCCTTGAAAGAGACTAAATCTCTTTTCGTTAGGCCAGGTGCATGTGATACAACCTAAGGAGGCCGAAGCCAGATTCGTAACGGTTAAGGTGGCGGGACTATTTATTGTGGATCCGGCAGGTAGTGCAGGAAGGATTGCCGTGGCAAATTCGCAAGCTCCTGTAGGATTCGCAATACTTGAAGTACAAATGGGTGGCTGTCCTGGCGATAATATAAACTGAATGTCTATTGAATCATGTATGGGGGTAGCACATCCACTCACACTGAGTCCTTGCCCGAAAGGAATGATACTTCCTGCGCATAATGGGTAATCGGTACCCCCTACAGGCCGGTAATTCGATCGGATCACAGGCGTGCTTAAGGAATCATCTTGTAAATTACCATTAGTCAAACCACTAATACTAATGCTTGTATTGATCGAATAATTACCTCCTGCATATAGATTCACACCAGGAAAAACTACGTTCACCGAATTGGCTCCATAAGGATTCAAGATGCCTGTATTCATAATCGTGTTATAGGTTTGTAATCCTGAAGGTCCACTTACGTGCAAGGTTACCGTAACCGGATTAGCCATTACATTAATCGCATTAGAGCCATAATTGGTAAGCGTGGCAGTAACCGTCTCGTTATTGGTAAAACAGGTTCCTGTCGGCACTGTAATAGCACTGATAGAAGGATCATAGGGAGATGCCGGCAAAATATTAATCAGATAATCTTCTGTTTCTCCAAAGCCATAGGTTCCCGTTGGTTGAACGGTGCCAATCCAAGAACTCATCATGACCACTCGAATTCTCGTACAACCTGGTAAGGCTGTGGGAGGAATTACAAGATTACCTGTTACAAGGGCTGAAGGCGAAACAGAGGCTATGGATGTATTTGTATAAACTTCTTCTCCGGGCAAATCAAATACAGCGTTATGATTGTAGTCGATATACATACTCACCGAACTAGCGATATTGCCAGCACAGGTTCCAATCGTTAACGAAAAGGGTATAGAAACAGCCATGGGTAATGCTGGAGAAGGAATGCTTGTAAAATCAGAATACATATTTCCCGTTCCCGTTCCTGTTCCTTGTGAACCTATGAGAGGATTCGTGCAATTGGTGGTATTGTTTAAGGTGCTTAGCGTTACGTTGAGGATATCCTGATCAGCTCCACTGGTGGCCGAAGAGGCCGGATAACATGGTGATGTGCAAGACCAAGGTTGTACAACCACACAGGTTGAACTTGAGGCTGCGGTGAGTCCTGTATTGGTGCATGTGATGATACAACGGTAGGCTAAGGTGGCACCACTCGGTGGTGTAATACATAAAAGGGAAGTGATTGCTGACGGCACCGTGATTGATGAAATATTGACCCAAGGACCGGCACAGTTTGAAGATTGCTGCCATTGATAAGCTAGTCCACTAGTAACTGAAGCTCCGCTCAGTGAAACACAGATAGAAGTACCCGGACAAGGATTATTATTGGTCGCGATAGCACTTCCTCCTATGGGAGTGCCAGTGCATGGTACAGGAGGGGTGTCAATACTGATGGCCATGATATTCAACACACCCCCTGAATTAGAAAACGAAACGCTTTGAATGAGTTTAGCATAGTTTGAAGGCAACAAAGCCAGCGGGGCCTGATATAATCGCGGGTTGATAGCATCGTTGGAGATTACATTCGTTACCCTATTGGTTCGTCCCATGCCTTGTATCGCAAAATTGGCCCCATTATACCAGTCAGGAAATACAACACCGGTAAAAACTTGTGTGGTTAAATCGGTGAAGGTTACCGTGATAGTTGCTGTCCCTACCCCACTACCTGTAGAACCTAATACAAAAAGCGTTTGAGCAGAAGTTGGTGAAACAAAATTGAGCACTCCTGAAGCCGTTCCTGACATGCGCAATGAATTATTGGCCGTATAGGGCTGCAATTGATAGGTTAATCCTGGTGTAGAAGCTACCACACTGCTTATCAATCCACCAGCAGGCATAGCCGATGTACCTGAGGGATTGTAAGAAGCCGACATGAACACATAATTCACATTGTCGTAATCTGCTGTTGTTGAAGCTGAGGCATTTCCGGCAATATCGGCAACTACATCTGCATTAAATCCGGTTAAGGCAACGGGTGTATAAATGGCTGATGACTGATATGTAAAACCTAATATCAATAAGATCAGCAGTAGTTTATGTAGACAGGAGCTTGCGGCCATGATAAAGATATTTGAGATGTTTAAGAGTGATAAGCAAATCTTGCTAATGCGAATCTGCTTTTGCTTGTAGACGAAGTTCACATAGAATCTGTTAATCAGTTTCGATGTTATTTGATGGGCTAAGGTAAAATAAAAAAGCCACCGAAAGATAGGGTGGCTTTTCTAATTTGTTTTTTACTCTTATTTCTTCTGCATAGATCCTGTATAGTGTAGTCCGTTTTCGTCGTGGATATCTACTCTGTACATACCATCACTAAGCTGACTCATATCTACCTGCAGACTATTGCGACCTTCGTGGAGACTGGCTTCAATCATACGCACTACCCTACCCGTGGCATCCAAAACCTTCACCCAAGCATGACCGGCATTAGCACTCTGGATATCAATATTCAGTTCGGTATTTACGGGATTCGGATATAAGCTTACCATAGATTCGGTACCGAAGTATACATCTACCGTTTGACTATAACTGCGATTGCCATCGATATCTACCTGTTGTAAACGATAGTAGTTATGACCGCTGGTGGGATGAGCATC
>JBEISB010000085.1:0-9374 GCA_040375635.1 Chitinophagaceae bacterium
GGGTTGAATAAGATCACTGTAAACGTGGCTGAATTAGCTAACGGAATGTACATGTTGAAAGTAGCAGATGGCAAGGCCTTGAACTACGCACAAACGTTTAATAAGCAATAATAGAATGTATCGCTAAGTTATTCACACTAAAAAACAAAAAGCAGCAGAAAACGCCTCTCAAGGGCGTTTTTTGTTTATAGTCATTTTGTTATTTATTGTAGTTGGTGTATTTTAATTGACTTTGTGTGCAAATACACAGAATTTGGGGTTTACTTATCTATTATTATATTAGCACTTCAAGTCATGTAAAGATGAAAAAAAATAAAGTTGCCCAACCTAAAATAGGTGTATTGATTAAACAGAGCAGAATTGAGAATCAACTCGAAGTAAAAAAAAGGAATTATTGGATTTATTTTGTGCTAGTCATTACCTGTTTTGCTTTTTTGCCATCACTGCAAAATGGTTTTGTAAATTGGGATGATGATGTGAATGTACTTAAAAATCCCGATATCCTTGCCTTGGACGCATCACACATTAAGGCAATCTTTACGCATGATGTAATAGGTAACTATAATCCCTTGCCAATATTGACATTTGCCTTTGAATATCATTTTGTACAATTCGACCCGCAATTATATCATGTCGATAATTTATTGCTGCATCTGTTATGCACTTTATTTGTCTTTTTGTTTTTAAGAGCTTTAGGGTTATCGCCATTTGCCTCAGCGATTGCATCTACATTATTTGGCATTCATCCTCTGCGTGTTGAATCGGTAGCTTGGGTAACCGAACGAAAAGACGTATTGTTTGGATTATTTTACATGTGCGCTTTGTGGTTGTATGTAAAATGGTGTCAATCTGAAAAGAAATCAGTACTTATTTATTTCTCAATTGTTTTTTTATTTATCCTTTCCCTTTTCTCTAAAATTCAGGCTGTTAGTTTACCCTTAAGTATGCTAGCTGTCGATTACTTTTTGAACCGAAAAATTACAACAAAGGTATTGTTGGAGAAGGCTCCTTTTTTTCTATTGTCTTTATTTTTTGGCATTCTTGGCATTTACATGTTGAAGGAAAATAAGTCCCTTGTCGATCATACATTGTATCCATTTTACGGAAGGATGGCAATCGGTTCATATAGCTTAATTGTCTATCTAGTTAAATGCCTAGTTCCTTATGAAATGTTGCCAGTTTACGCATATCCTTTAAAATTAGATTGGTACATTTATGGAGCATTTATCCCTGCGTTACTCTTTCTCTTTTTAATTTGGAAATTACATCAGAAGCAAAAAAGAGCATTAGTTTTTGGTTTCGTATTCTTCTTATTTAATGTAATGTTTATGTTGCAAGTTTTAGGTGCAGGACAAGGTTATTTGGCTGATATGTTTACTTATATACCCTACCTTGGACTGTTTTTTGTCGTTGGGTATGGCTACGATTTCTGGAAGGATAACAATACACTAAAACTTATTTTACCTATATTCTCAGTTCTCTACCTACTTATTATGTTTATCGTTTGCAGAAAGCAAATAGAAATATGGAAAGATGGAGAAGCTCTGTGGAGTCATGTAATTGAATCGGGTCAAAGAGCGCCGTTGCCTTATGCCAATCGGGCTATTTATTATAGAGACAATGGATTTCCCGATAAGGCTATGTTAGATTATCAGCAGGCTATTTCGATGAAACCTCAAGCAACTACCTATAATTCTATTGGGAAATTATATTTTGATAAAGGAGATACGTCTAATGCTTTAATATACTACAATAAGGCAATTGCATTAGATAGCAGTATTGCAGAAATTCTAATTAATCGGGCCGTTGTTTATGGTGCAAGTGGTAAATATGATCTTTCTTTAATTGATTTCAATAAGGGATTGGCAATGGAGCCTGATAATTTAAATGGTTATCTTAATCGATCCTTATTATTTACGATTACTGAGCAATATGAAAAAGCAATCTTGGATTATAATGCATATTTGAAACTTGATTCAAGTAAAATAGAATTATACTATGAGCGAGGTAATGCGAAGCTATCTCTTAAAAGATACACAGAAGCAATAACAGATATTACAGTCGCTATTCAGCGTTCCCCTAAAGGAATTTATTATCAACAAAGAGCAATCGCGTATTATTCATTAGGGGATAAATCAAATGCAATTCGTGATTTATCAACTGCCATTCGGATGGGGCAATCGGTGCCTCAGGATTTACGAAATCAATTAGGCCTTTAGTTTTATTTTTTTTGGTATTGAAGATTTTATTAAAGCTTCGCAAATATGATTGTGCTCAGTACTACATTTGTCTAAAATAATTATACATGTCAAGTGCTCGCCAAGAACGAATGGATAAATTGAATCAGCAACAAGGCATGCCAAAAGCCAAACTAAATGCTGAAAATTTCAGAAAGGGGGCTCGTTTGTTTACTTATTTAGGGAAACAAAAACTTTCGTTCGCGTTAGGTTTGTTTTTTTTAATTTTATCGGCAGGGGTTGGTTTATTATTTCCGATGCTTAGTGGAAAAATGTTTGGCATGTTAGGTAGCGGTCAAAAGGGCGATATGGCAGCCGCTTTGCATAAGCTCGATGATTTAGGCATAAGGCTTTTACTCATTTTAGTGCTTCAGGGTTTTTTTAGTTTTGGTCGTGTTTTTATGTTTACTCGTGTAACCGAAAATATCTTGTTCGGTTTAAGAAACAACGCATTTGAACGACTCATTAAAAAACCGATGTCGTTTTTTAGCAGCAATCAGAGTGCTGAATTAAGTAGTCGATTAGCAACTGATTTGAATGTAATTTCCGAGGCCTTTACCATGAATATTGCCGAAATTATTCGTCAGAGTATTGTTGGTATTGGTGGATTAATCATCATCATTACCAGTACACATTTTGAAGTGGCCAAGTGGTTCTTGATTATCATCCCTCCATTAAGTTTTGTTGCTATTTTATTCGCCCGAAAAATTAGAGGGTACAGTCGTCTCTTTCAGGACAAGATTGCCGAAGCGAACGTGATTGTCGGGGAAAGTCTTACAGGTATTACTAATGTTAAGTCGTTTACTAACGAACATTTTGAAATGCTGAAGTATCGTAATAAAACTATGGATATCAAGAAATTTGGATTGAGTTATGGTGTTTTTCGGGGCACTTTTTTTGCCTTTATAATCACTTGCATTTTTGGGGCCATATTTTTTATGTTATACAAGATGCTGCAATTAAATGCACAAGGGGTTATTAGTGGCGAAGAGTTTGGCAAGTTTATGATGCTTGCCTTGTTTGTGAGTGGAAGTTTAGGGGGCTTGCCCGAACAAATTGCCAGCATTCAACGCGCATTAGGAGCTACAGATAGGGTATTTGAAATCATTGATGCTCCTATCGAAGAAGTGCATGATCCCATCGGGAGTACGGAACACTCAAAAGGAGAAATCACTTTCGAAGAGATCCGATTCTCATACCCAACCCGAGAAAATTTTGAGGTATTAAAGGGGATTTCGTTTCATGCAGGGGCCGGACAAACGTTGGCATTGGTAGGGAGCAGCGGTAGTGGAAAAAGTACCATAGCGAATTTGCTGCTTCGATTTTATTTACCTGTATCCGGAAAGATATATTTGGATGGACAAGATATTTCAACCATGGATCTCACCCGAATGCGCGAAAAAATTGCCTATGTGCCACAGGAAGTAATTTTGTTTGCAGGAACTATTGCCGAAAATATCGCTTACGGAAGGATAGGGGCTAGCAGGCAAGAAATTGAGGAGGCTGCGAAAAAAGCCAATGCTTGGGAATTTATTCAAAGATTCCCGGATCAATGGGATACAAGAGTTGGGGAAAGAGGGATTCAACTTAGTGGTGGTCAGCGCCAACGCATTGCCATTGCAAGGGCAGTATTGAAAAATCCGACTATATTAATTTTAGATGAAGCCACCAGTAGCTTGGATAGTGAAAGTGAGCAACTGGTGCAAGATGCCCTCGATCGCTTAATGGTAGGTCGAACTAGTTTGGTGATTGCTCATCGATTATCTACAATTCGAGAAGCCGATAAAATCATTGTGCTGCAAAATGGAATCATTGTCGAAGAAGGCACGCACAACGAGCTTATTCATAAGGAAGATGGGGTATATGTAAAATTGAGTAAAATGCAGATAGGGTAACGCATACGATCAACATCTTTATGAATTGATCAGATTGCCTTTATTTCACAGAATCAAGGGTAGGTGAGATATGGATTGAAAATTGGTTGCTTCTAGGTTTATTTTATTTTGTTTTTTTTGGGGATATAGTGGTTTATTATGTTAATATTATCTCTACATCGGATAGATTCTCTCATTCTACGACGAATTATATTTGAGAATTAAAATTTTTTATGTTGTCAACCCAACAAAATGGCCATTCGGTGTTTTTTCAACCCCTGCCTACAAAAGCTAACAATCGTTTTTATTATACAGTTGCTAGTTTACTTATTTTCCTCCTTCTCTTTATCTCAGTGTGTCATGCCCAAGTTAGCTTAACCTCTCTTGGTTCTCCATCAACTCAAGATTTTTCTTCCCTTGGAAGTAGTGCTTCTGCATCCTTGCCAAGTGGTTTTGTAGTTTCTTCAGGTACAACATATTCTGCTGGAACAACTGTTGTTACCGTCGCTTATGGCTCTACAGGAACTGGTGTAGTAACCGGCAGTTCAGGAGGTGGAACAGTGAATTGGGCTAATGGAGTAACAGCAAGTTCGACAGATCGAGCTCTTGGTTTTTTGAATACTGGTAGTTTTACGAGTCCACGTTCTATTATGTTGAAGATGATTAATAATACCGGAAGCACTATCAATAACTTGCTGGTTTCATTTGACTATGAAAAGGTAAGATCAGGTAGTCGGATTTTCGACTGGACATTTTTTTATGGGTCTGATGGATCAACTTGGACGTCGAATACAAGTGGAGATCAAAACTACCCTGCTGATGCTAATCTTACTACTGTTTCTAACCCGCCTACAACCATAAGTAAATCATTTACGATTTCCGGTCTCAACATCGCAAATGGTGCGAATTATTATTTACGATGGACTTTTACAGGTAATGGAGGGTCTTCGAACGGCCAAGGTATCGGATTAGATAATGTTTCTATTACTGGTACAGCCTCTTGTACAACGCCAAGCATTACCTTAGTCTCTAAAACCAATGTAACCTGTAATGGAAGTAATAATGGCGCCATTGATCTAACTATCAGTAATGGTACCCCATTGTGGAGTGATGGCAATACCAACACCGATAGAACTTCATTAAGTCCTGGTACTTATAGTGTAACCGTAACCGATGGGGCATGTCAGTCAACCGCTTCTTATACGATTACACAACCTTCTGCTGTAACCTTAACAGCAGGCAGTAATAGTCCGGTTTGTGAAAACAATACGTTGAATTTAACGAGCACTGCCAGTGGCGGTTCAGGGGTATTCTCTACGTATAGCTGGACGGGTCCTTCGAGCTTTAGCTCTTCAAATCAAAATCCTGCGATTAATTCAGCACTCGCATCTGCCAGTGGTACTTATTCGGTAACGGTTACTGATAATGCCGGTTGTACGGCCACAGCTACCACATCTGTAAGTGTTGGTCAGCCATTACCTGTTTCTGTTAGTATTTCGTCGGGCAGTGCTGTTTGTAGTGGTACCCAAGTGGTGTTAAGTGCAAGTCCTGTTAACGGAGGAAGCAGTCCTTCGTACGCTTGGTATAAAAATAATATTTTGCAGGGCTCTACCACATCGTCTTACACTTTTACGCCTGTAGATGCCGATCAGGTTTATGCTGTTCTTACAAGTAATGGTAGTTGTATAAGTGGTAGTCCGGCTAGCTCATCCGTATCAACTTATACGGTGTATTCATTACCATCATTGAGTACTTCATTAACGATGCCTACGTGTAATGGTTCTGCGAATGGACAAATTGATAATACGCCGAGTACTTCGTCAATACCATACAGCTATTTATGGAATGATGCCAATACATCAGAAGATAGAACGGGATTGACAGCCGGCATTTACACGGTGACTGTTACAGATGTGAATACTTGTTCATCAATCCAAACTTTTACACTTACGCAGCCTGCATCCATGACGATTGGGTCGGCGTCATCGAATAGTCCTGTTTGTGAAGGACAATGGATTCAACTCACTTCAACGTCCTTCAGTGGTGGTTCTGGCACTATCAGTTATACATGGAGCGGTCCTAATGCATTTACGGCAACCGGAATCAGTTCATCGGTTGTTGCGAGTTCAGCCGCAGCGGGTAACTATACGATTACAGCGACTGATGGGAATTCATGTACAAAAACAACAACAACATCAGTAACAGTCAATGCCAAGCCAACAGCAAGCGCTAGTAGTGCTTCGTCGTATTGTGTAGGAAACACGATACAACTTACCGGTGGTACGAATGATTATACAAACTACTCATGGGCGGGACCGAATGCATATTCGATACAGGGTACAACGCAATCGTATAGTCAGGATTTTTCGGGATTAGGAACTAGTGCCTTGACGTGGACAGATAATTATTTACCGGGTTGGTATTTACTGCAAGGACAAGGGAATGCGACTTCTCCGGCAACGGCTGTTAGCACTGTACCCACAAATACAGGAAGTACGACAACAGCGTCTGTCTATAACTTTGCCAATACGACATCAACGAGCGATCGAGCCTTGGGTAGTCTGCCATCGAATGCGATTGCAAACAGTGGTTCAAGTGCTTATTTTTATGGGGTAAAAATTGTAAATACAACGGGTCAAACGGTAAAGTCTGCCACGGTAAGTTATACAGGAGAGCAATACAGAGATGGCGGCAACACAGCTACTCAATCCTTAACTGTAGATTACTCAACAAACGCAACGACATTAACAACAGCTTCAGGGACTTGGACTTCCGTACCTGCCCTGACTTTTAATTCACCAATACATACAGCTTCGGCTTCTCTGCTTGATGGGAATGCATCAGCCAATCGCGTTAGCAATATCAATACAACAATAAGTGGGTTGAATATTCCTAATAATGGTAGTATTTGGATACGTTGGACAGATGCAAACGATGCCGGTAATGATCATGGCTTAGCTATCGATGATGTAAGTATAGTGCTAAACGCAGTGCCTCAAAGTCCAGCCATTAGCAATGCTACGGAAAGTATGTCGGGAACATATACCATTACCGTTACCGATGCCAATGCATGTAGTGCTACCTCAAGCACATTCTTAACGGTGAATCCATTAGCAACTGCAAGTATCAGCGGTGATACAACAATTTGTTGGGGAGGGACAACAAACTTAAAAATTCAGTTTAGCGGAACGGCACCTTGGACTTATGCAATCAATGGAGGGAGTCCCGTAACAACAAGTAACAATCCAACCTTCGTATCCGTAAGCCCTCTGGTTACCACAACCTATACATTAACTTCCGTAAGTGATGCCAATTGTACCGGTACAGTTTCAGGGTCTGCAAGTATAGTAGTGAATCAAATATCTTCGAATCCAATTTCAGCAAGCGCTAATCCAGCTTCATTATGTTCAGGTAATTCTACAACCTTAAGTTACTCAGCGAATAGTAATGGAACAAATGAAGTGTTTCGTTGGTATTCGGATTTGGCATGTACGCAATGGGTGGCTACAGGGCAGTCGGTAGTCGTTACTCCATCCGCAACTACAACGTATTATGGGCGTTTTGAAGATCCATCACCTTGCAATTATTCAACAGCTACCGTTTCGGTTCCTGTAACTGTATACAATTTGCCAACTGCTACCCTGAGTGGAAATAATACGATTTGTGCCGGTGAATCAACAAACCTTAGTATTCAATTTACAGGTCAAGCGCCTTGGTTATATAGTTTGTACGATGGAACGACAACCCAGACCAACCTTACCAGTAATAATCCTGAGATAGTTTCCGTAAGTCCAGCAAACAACAAAGCATACACCATAACGGCATTATTGGATAATCACAATTGTACCGGAACAAGCACAGGTTCTGCATCCATTATTGTCAATTCCCCAACCAGCGCTGTTGATAATATTACTGCTTGTGATTCATATACATGGGCCGTGAATGGCGTTACCTATTCGGTAGAAGGTGCTTATACCTATACGACAATGAATGCAGCCGGCTGCTTACATACAAGCACTTTGAACCTCACGCTAAATCATAGCACATCATCTAATGTAACGGCACAGGCATGCGTGAGTTATAGCTGGTTATTGAATGGTCAGACTTATTCTGCATCAGGAAATTATACCTATACTACTTTGAACGCTGTTGGATGTACACTACTCACAACATTAGACCTTACGATACTCCCTACTACTCAGTCTAGTGTTACTGTGTCTGCTTGTGATACCTATACATGGTCAATGAACGCTCAGTCCTACACGACTAGCGGAAACTACACCGCAACATCCTTGAATGCGAATGGATGTGTGCATACAACAACCCTTCAACTAATTATAAAACCAAATACAGCATCTGCCCAGAGTGTCCAAGCTTGTAATACATATAACTGGTCGTTGAATGGACAAACCTATACAATCAGCGGAGCCTATATAACGACATCGATTAACGAATTTGGCTGTACACATACCGATACGTTAAACCTCAGTGTTCATTATAATTCAACAAGTTCACAAAGCATCACAGCTTGCAGTGAATATACTTGGTCAGTCAACACGCAAACCTATACGAACAGCGGAACGTATACATCTACCTCCACCAATGCATTTGGATGTCTGCATACGTCCTTGTTAACTACAATGATTAATCAGCCGACGAGCTCATCGGTAAATGCCTCAGCCTGTGATAGTTATTTATGGACTTTGAATGTCGTTACATATACACAATCGGGAACCTACACAGCTACCACATTAAATGCAGATGGATGTGTGCATACAAATACACTGACCTTGACAATCAACACTGGTAGTTCATCTATTGCAACAGCCTCTGCTTGCGATACTTATGCATGGGCATTGAGCGGACAATCCTATACTACCTCAGGCAATTACACAACGACTGCCTTGAATGGGGCAGGATGTATTCATACTTATACTTTACAGCTGAGCATACAACAAAGCACTAGTGCTCAATCAGCGAATACAGTTTGTGATAGCTATTTATGGACAGTAAACGGACAAACCTATACACAGTCTGGGACGTATACCAACACCTCAACTAATGCGGCGGGATGTAACCATGTATCGACCTTGCAATTGGTTGTTCATTACCAAACCTCATCTTCGAATGCCGTTACAGCCTGTGATAGTTATCTGTGGGCTGCAAATGGTCAAACCTATACGCAAAGTGGTACATATACCCAAACATCAATAAATGCAAATGGATGTGTGCATACAAATACACTAAGCTTGACAATCAACAC
>JBEISB010000068.1:0-10688 GCA_040375635.1 Chitinophagaceae bacterium
ATATTTGCGCCCTGAAATTTATAATATGTACAGATCCCATACTTGTGGTGAATTACGAAGCGAACAGATTGGTTTACCGGTAACCCTGAGTGGTTGGGTAAAAACAGTTCGAAAATTTGGCAGTATAACCTTTGTTGACTTACGAGATCGGTTTGGGATTACTCAGCTTTATTTTAATGAAGATATGAATCCGCAACTCGAAAGTCGTGCGCTGGGCCGTGAGTTTGTGGTTCAAATCAAAGGGATTGTTGCAGAACGAAGTAATAAAAATCCGCAATTGCCTACCGGTGATATCGAAATTTTAGTACAGGAATATAGCATCCTGAATGAGTCGGCGGTTCCTCCGTTTACGATCGAAGATCAAACGGATGGGGGCGATGAATTGCGCATGAAATATCGCTTTTTGGATTTACGTCGTGATGCCATTCGGAAAAATCTCGAACTCCGGTACCGTATCGGAAGGGCTGCCAGAAATTATTTGGATACCCATCAATTCATGGAAGTAGAAACGCCCATGCTGATTAAATCAACTCCTGAAGGGGCTCGCGATTTTGTGGTGCCTAGTCGTATGCATGAGCAACAATTTTATGCCTTACCGCAATCGCCTCAATTGTTTAAGCAATTGTTGATGGTGGCAGGTTATGATCGCTATTATCAGATTGTGAAGTGTTTTCGGGATGAGGATTTACGGGCCGACAGACAACCAGAATTTACGCAAATCGATTGCGAGATGAGCTTTGTAGAGCAAGAGGATATTTTACAGATGTTTGAAGGTATGACCAAAGCCATCTTTCGTGATGTGAAAGATATCGAATTTACCGAAGCCTTTCCGCGCATGAGTTGGGCAGATGCTATGGAGCATTACGGGAATGATAAGCCAGATATTCGGTTTGGGATGACCCTTAACAATATAGGTTCAGCCCTCAAGGGCAATCAATTTACGGTATTTGATGATGCCGAATTGGTTGTGGCGATTGCTGCTCCCGGATGCAGTGAATATACCCGCAAACAACTCGACGAACTCACCGAATGGGTGAAGCGTCCGCAAATCGGCATGAAGGGTTTGGTATATGTAAAATGCAATGCTGATGGTAGCTTTAAAAGTAGTGTCGATAAATTTTATTCGGAAGAGAAGTGGCGCGAAGTGGCTGCGAAAATGGATGCCAAGCCCGGTGATTTGATTTGTATTTTGGCTGGGCCAGAAGCCTTAACCCGCAAGGCGATTAGCGAATTGCGTTTAGAAATGGGTGAGCGTTTAGGATTGCGAAATCCTGCGGTATTTGCTCCGCTTTGGGTATACGATTTTCCTTTGTTCGAGTTCGATGCTGAAGCAGATCGTTTTATCGCTTGTCACCATCCTTTTACATCGCCTAAGCCCGAGCATATTGCCTGGATGGATGACCGATCGAAATATTTAGACATTAAAGCCAATGCCTATGATTTGGTATTAAACGGGACAGAAATCGGGGGTGGTTCGATTCGGATTTTCAATAAATCCTTACAAGAAAAAATGTTTGATGCTCTCGGGTTTAGTCGCGAGGAAGCTCATCATAAATTTGGATTTTTATTGAGTGCTTTCGAATACGGTACTCCGCCGCATGGAGGAATTGCCTTAGGCTTCGACAGGCTCTGTGCTTTATTGGGCGGTAGTGAGTCGATTCGAGATTTTATTGCTTTCCCGAAAAATAATGCAGGTAGAGATATGATGTTAGATGCTCCCGGTCCCATAGACGATAAGCAGCGAAAAGAATTAGGATTATAAACAAAAAAACCGGTCAACAATGAGTGACCGGTTTTTTTATCCGTAAACGATTTAGTTTTTGCTCATGCCGCTGATCGAAGGAAAAATGCCGTTCGATAAATCGTCTATCATGGGAGAACTATCCGAATTGCCATTCATATATGACTTCCAAACGGTACTACCATAACGGACATCCACACAATAGAGATAACGGTCGTAAGCGCTGAAGTAAACGTAATTTCCGTAAACAACCGGAGAGCATTTGATTAAACTTCCAGCAGGGTATTTCCATTTTAATGTACCCGATACGTGATCGACGGCATAGAGATTGAAATCATAGCTGCCTACCAAAATCGTGTTGCTGGCTTCGTGTACCGTTGGAGATGAGGAGATACGCTCTAAAGAAGGGTAATCCCAACGCAACTCTCCGGTAAAGGGAAGCGTAGGTGAGGTGGTATCTACACAGTACAAACCAAAATCATCGCTACCCACGAGACACATTCCTCCATAAATTAATGGTGATGATTTTACGCGGTCGTTGGTAAGATATTTCCATTTTAGAGACCCATTGCTTTCGTTGATAGCATAAATGTTTTTGTCTTGTCCCCCATAATATACCAATCCATTGCTTACCCGAGGAGAGCTAACAATATCTTGTCCGCCTGCGCTTGGAGAGGTCCAAACAGAAGCGCCCGCAGTGGTTACCGCATGTATTTTATCGCCGGCAGCTACATAAACTCGTCCGTTGGCAACCTGAGGTGATGCGGTACAAGGCGTATTAGGGTTATATTGCCAAACCATGATCCCATTTAGGTCATAGCAGTATAGTTTGTCGCTGGCCATATAAAGTTTGCCATTATCTACGGCTAAAGAATGCGTGCTGGCGTGATTGATAAATACCTCTAGACTAACCTTACCAAGTAATATGTCTACAGCATAGAAATACCCATTATTGGTAACGAGATAGAGTTTGTTATTGTACAAAACAGGAACGCCTTGGCTATTCCCTCGCATATGAATTTCCCATTGCTTGTTGCCCGTGTAGGGATTATAGCTAATTAGGTTATTGTTGTCGGTCGTCATATAAACCGCCTCTTTGCGAGAAACCGGTAGGGGGAGATCGCTGCTCATTTGTTTGCTGCATGAATGCAGAAATACACCAAGTAAGGCGGTACAAAGCAGGAGTAACTGTTTTTTCATTCTGAAATATCTAATGGGTAAAACAAATATAGACTAAATACTTGGAGTTGATAAAGCCTCCGGCAAAAAAATGAACCAATCCTTTGCCCGGATTTATACAAGTGCATCATTTTTTTTATGCTGAAACCCTTGCGAATACGCTATTTCGGGAGAATCTGTGTGTGAAAGGGCTGTTAAACTCTGTTCCCCTGTATTTTTTAACTGACTAAGCACTCTGTTTTTTGTACTTTTGAACGCCTTTGCCTAGCCGTATGCTCGATTTAATTAATAAGGAAAAACTGCCCCGTCATATCGCCATTATTATGGATGGAAACGGACGTTGGGCTAAAGAGAGAGGAAAAGACCGCCTTTTTGGGCATCAGCATGGTGTAATTAGCGTGCGCGATGTGGTAGAAGGTTGCGTAGAGGTGGGCGTTCAATACCTTACGCTGTATGCGTTCTCTACCGAAAACTGGAACCGACCCAAGCAAGAGGTACAGGGCTTGATGGAGTTGCTTGTGACAACCATCCGTAAAGAGGCCGAAACCTTATCCAAAAATGGGGTAAGGTTGTTTGTGATTGGTGATTTAGAAAGTTTGCCCCCCTATTGTCGTCAAGAACTCGACGAGGCCATGGAATTAACAGCCGCCAATACGAGTCTGAATTTGATCCTAGCCCTTAGTTATAGTGCCAAATGGGAAATCATCGAGGCCACAAGAAAAATCGCTGATAAGGTAAAGACTGGCGAATTAGATAGTCGGCAAATTGATGATACTGTGTTTTCGGCGCATTTAAGTACGTCTGGTTATCCGGATCCCGAGCTTATGATCAGAACCAGTGGCGAACATCGAATCAGCAATTTCTTGTTATACCAACTGGCTTATGCAGAATTATATTTTACCCATACCCATTGGCCTGATTTCCGCAAGGAGAACTTATTCGAAGCCATACTCAATTATCAAAACCGTGAACGCCGATTCGGAAAGATCAGCGAACAACTCAATATAGCATGAACAAACCCCAGTCTTATTTTTTCTTCCTGCTCAGCGCAGTGCTGATACAATTTTCGGCTCAGGCCCAAATCGGACTTAGACAAAAGCGAGATAAGAAGAACTCGATGCTGAATAGCGCCTCCGAATACACCATTGGTGGTATCAGTGTCAGCGGTTCAAAATATCTTGATGAAGAACTGTTGTTGTCGATATCAGGACTTACCGCAGGCGATAAACTCAAGATGCCTAATGACCCTAAAATTGGCAAAGCCATCCAGAGTTTATGGAAGCAGAACTTATTTTCGAATATAGAAATCAATGCCGAGCGTATTCAGGGCGATAAAGTGTTTTTAGATATTCATATCACCGAACGACCACGTTTATCGAAATATAATTTCAAGGGCATCAAAGAAAGTGATGCCAAAGAATTGAAAGAAAAAATTGGCTTAGTAAAATCGAAGGTAGTAACCGAAGCCACTCGCCAAAATGCCATCGAGAAGATTCGAAAATTTTATGTCGAAAAAGGATATTCGAATGTACAAACGATTATCACCGAGCGCGAAGACACGGCCTTTTTGAATATGGTGATTCTTACCTTCAACATTCACAAAGGACAAAAAGTAAAGATCAATCAGATTAATATTTTCGGAAACGAAAATGCTAGTGTCTTAAAACTCAAAAAGACGATGAAGGGCAGCAAAGAGATGGCCCGCATCTCATTGTATAGTGCTGATAGAGAAAGTCTGTATGGCCAAAATACACATGATCTCAGAGGGTATCTTCATCATAAAGGATTTCTGTCTCTATCAAAAACAGCGCAACTGATAGAACCTTATCTACGTTACAGTGTGTTTTCGGCTTCTAAGTTCAATCAAAAAAAGTTTGAAGAAGATAAGCAAAATCTTCTTGAGTATTATAATTCTATTGGCTACCGAGATGCGAGTATTACACACGATACTTTATACACGGCCCAAAATGGTCATATCAATATCGATATGCAAATTCAAGAAGGCAACCGATATTATTTCGGTGATATCGAATGGAAAGGAAATACAAAGTACTCTGCCGAACAATTGAGTAAAATGCTTGGTATCAAACGCGGTGATTTGTTCAATCAAGAATTGCTAAGCAAACGGGTAGGAAAAATTCCAACAGCCGAGGGTGATGATATAGGATCTTTATATCTCGATGATGGATATCTGGCTTTTAATGCCGATGCTGAAGAAAAGTCGATCATCAACGATACAATCAATTACGAAATTCATGTCACCGAAGGCGACCAGTATACCATTCGGAATATCAATATCGCCGGTAATGATAAAACCCATGAGCATGTTATTCGTCGCGAATTGAGAACCTTGCCCGGTAATAAATTTAGTCGCTCCGACATTATGCGTTCTCAACGCGAAATCTCAAATCTAGGTTTCTTTGATGCTGAAAAAATCGGTATCGTACCCACTCCGCATAGCGACGGAACGGTAGATATCGATTATACGGTAACTGAAAAATCGGCCGATCAGTTAGAGTTACAAGCAGGCTTTGGGGGCGGACTGGGTATTACGGGAACCATCGGGGTATCGTTCAATAATTTTGCCTTAAAAAATATCGGCAAGCTTAAAGAATGGGATCCTTTGCCTATGGGCGACGGACAAAAACTTTCGGTACGCGGTCAAGCCAATGGTCGCTGGTATAATTCGATTACGGCCGGATTTACAGAACCATGGTTAGGGGGCAAAAAACCGAATAGTCTTTCTGTGAATGTATATCGAACATTCTTTGCCGGAACCCAAGGGTCAACCGTAAATGGTCACATGACTACCTTAGGGGCTGGGGCTACCTTAAGCAAACGATTGAAATGGCCAGATGATAACTTCGTTTTATCGTATGGATTGAATTACCAGTTGTATAATATTCGTGATTATACCTTCTTTAGTGATTTTACCCGCGGACAAGCCAATAACCTTAGCTTTAAGGTAACCTTGGCTAGATATTCCGTTGATCAACCTCTCTTTCCACGAGGAGGTTCGAATATATTATTGAGCGGACAGTTTACGGCACCATACTCTTTGTTTAGCCATAAGGATTATTCCAATCTCGCTGCATCCGACAAGTATAAGTGGATAGAATATCATAAATATCGTTTTACAGCCGAATGGTACCAAAAAGTAAAAGGAAATTTGATATTGAAACTAGCGGCCAAGCATGGTTATCTCGCATATTATACGCCGGCATTACAATCGCCATTTGAGCGTTTCCAAGTTGGAGGCGATGGACTATCGGGCTTTACAATTTATGGTCGCGATATCATAGCCAATAGAGGATACGAGATTTATTCGAGCAGTGCCGGGGCTACCATTTTTAATAAGTATGTAGCCGAGGCAAGATATCCATTCTCGCTAAATCCATCTTCTACCATTTATGGATTAGCCTTCTTCGAAGCCGCCAATGCCTGGGATAATTTTAAAAGCTTTAATCCGTTTCAGTTAAAACGTTCGGTGGGGTTAGGGGTAAGAATTTATCTGCCTATGTTCGGTTTGTTGGGACTTGATTATGGTCTCGGTCTAGATCGTTTAACCCCAGGGACTAAATTCGGACAAGCCACCAAATTCTCGTTTATGCTTGGATTTGAGCCCGAATAAAGCTTACCTTAGCTGTTAAAGAAATACTTTGATTTAACCCTTTTGTTTATCTACTTGTCAGAACAAAAAATTGTATACTCATGAAAAAAATCCTTTTTATTGCCGCTATCTTATTGGCAGGCACACAACTTCAGGCACAACGTTATTGTGTAATTGATTCGAAGTACATCCTCGATAATTTACCCGAATACAAGCAGGCCCAAACTAAACTCGATGAATCGTCTACCCAGTGGCAGAAAGAAATCGATGCAAAACTTCAAGAAGTAGACCGTATGTATAAAGCCTATCAGGCAGAGCAGGTGATGCTAAGTGAAGAGATGAAGAAGAAGAGAGAAGATGAAATCATTAAGAAAGAAAAAGAAGCCAAAGACTTACAAAAAAAGCGTTTTGGTTTTGAAGGTGATCTGTTTAAAAAACGCCAAGAATTGGTAAAGCCGGTTCAAGATAAAGTGTACAATGCTGTACAGCGTATGTCGTCGTCAAAAGCTTATGATGTTATTTTCGATAAGTCGGCCGATTTGAGTATTTTCTTTGCTGATCCAAAGATTGACAAAAGCGATGATGTATTGCGCGAACTAGGCGTTAATACCGCAACCAAGAGAAAGTAATCTGCCCTGTAACACTAACTATTTATTCCTATATTTGCCCCCATTAAAAAAATATTCATGAAGAAAATTCTTGTTTCCTTGTCCTTACTGATTGCCGGATTTACCGGTATAGCCCAGCAAAAGATTGGTTATATCAATTCTCAGGAATTGATTTCGATTATGCCCGAAACAAAAAAGGCCAATGATGATGCCGAAGCGTATCAGAAAACATTTGCCGATCAAATGAAAACTATGCAAACTGAGTTAGAAACGAAGTTTAAGGCGTATCAAGCTTCTGAAAAAACAATGTCGGATGCGATTAAAACCGTAAAGGAAAAAGAGATTCAAGATTTACAAAATCGTATGTCTTCTTTCGAACAAACTGCGAAAGAGAAAATCGATGATAAAGTACAAGAATTACTGGATCCAATTAACAAAAAAGCACAGGCTGCTATTGAGTCGGTTGCACAAGAAAAAGGATACACTTACATTATGGATACTAGCGCAGGGGCTATTTTATATGCTAAACCCGAAGATAATATTCTGAGTGCAGTAAAGGTAAAATTAGGGATCAAAGACATGCCAGCGGGCACTCCTGGTAAGACAGCTCCGCAGGGCGCCGGACCTAAAAAATAATATATCTGTTGATATGGATAGACAGGCGGCTTCGGTCGCCTGTTTTAGTTTGCGCGTAAGTTGATGCTTTTTCGGGCTGCCTTTTGTGCCGGATACCAAGAGGCCATCATGGCTAGTAACATCACTGTACCCATAACGAGTAGAAAGTCTGTTGATCGAACTTCTACTGGGTAAGCTTCTATCAAAAAATTGTCGCCATCGCCTAACCTTACCCAACCAAAATATTGTTGTCCGAAACAGACACCCAAAGCTAACAAAGCACCTATCATCGCACCGGTTCCGGAAAGGATGATGCCGGTGCCAAGAAAAATATTCCGCACGCCCGTAGGTCTTAGGCCCATGGTTTGTAAGATGGCAATATCTCTTTCTTTATCCATCACTAACATCGACAATGAACCCACAATATTGAAGGATGCAATAAACAGCATCAAACATAATATCGCGAACACGGCCCAACGCTCGCTTTTTAAAATAAAAAATAAGGTATGATTTTGTTCATAGCGAGTCTCGGCTTTTAGTCCTTTCATATCAGCCATTTTCATCATCTGATTCCGAATCTTATCGGCGTCTGCCTGCGGCGAAATAGAAACTTCTATGCTGCTGGCTAGTCCTGTTTGTTCGCTAACTTCTTGCAATGCCGATAGCGGCACAAAAGCATATTGATTATCGATATCATCTTGCAAGGTGAATATGCCCTGCACTTGAAATAATTCTGTGTTGATATTTCCTAATAAGCCATGATTATGTTTCGTATGATCAAAGAGGTATGCAGAAAGTGGTAGTGGTGACGTTTCTGTAGCGCCAAGTTTATTCGAGAGGCCTATGCCTAATACGATTGGGGTAATGGCAGATGTTTGGCTAAAGTCCATTTGTCCATACTTTACATGATCGGTCATGCGACTTACCCAGTGGTATTGCGAGTCGATGCCTTTTATATTGGCAATTACTTGACTTTCATTGAAACGGAGTAGTACTTTTTCTTCGAGGGTGTGACTAATCGCTTTCACGCCAGGGATGGCCGTAATTTGTTGGGTTCGTGTTGCTGAGATGGGAAATGTTTTTCCTTGGATGGCGCTTATACGAATGGCCGGATAGAAATCAGAATAGAGTCCTTGAATAAAACCTTCAAATCCATTAAAGACAGATAGAACAATAATCAGGGCGGCTGTGCCGACTGCCATAGCCATCACACTTACCCATGAGATAATTTGTATCGCCTGTGTAGATTTCTTTCCTGTAAAATACCGCCAAGCGATTCTGATGATCATACCTATTTGGGCTGTGTGCGAAGGTAGTGAATGATTCTTTGCAGCGATTCGTCGATTCTCGTATATTGAAAATTGGGTAGATGAGTGAGTAACTTTTGGTTATCGTATTGTTTGCTTTCTTGGGCACTGCGGGCGGTTTCGCGAGTAATCATTGCTTTGGGGCCACCCAATTTTTGACGAAGCCATTGCCAGCGCCAAACAAACGCAGATAAGGCAGGACCCGCTTTTTTATGGGGAGGCTTTTTTTGTAGGATCTTAGCGATGCGACTAAACATATCCTGATACGAAAAATGACCGGCACTTAAAATAAATCGTTCGTTCACAATTTGCTTCTCCATAAGGAGCATCATGATGTTGACCACATCTTTCACATCTACCCAAGCCGTACTCCCTCCTGTATAATAAGGGAATTCTTTTTCGACCCAGGTAAATAGGCGAGTACTGCTTTGGTTTTTATCCCCTTCGCCCAAAATAATACCCGGGTTTACGATAATGGCATGTAATCCTTCGGCCACACCTCGCCATACCTCCATTTCGGCAGCGTGTTTGCTGCGGGCATAATTCGATACGTATTGACTCGCTTTCCATTCACATTGCTCTGAACGAAGCTCTTCGGCTTTCGGTTCACCGATGGCTGCAATAGAACTTACATAACAGAGGGTTTTTACTTGGGCATCCAGACAAGCATTTACGATATTGGCCGTGCCTTCAACATTCGTTTGCATCAGGGCATCAGCATCTTGAGGGTCATAACTAACCAGGGCTGCGCAGTGATAAACAATATCAATGTCTTGAAACACATCTTCTAGAAATGATATATCTAGGATGTCACCATACATCCACTCAACCCGTTGGTTTTGGATGGGTGCGAAATGAGTATGAATTGGCTTCCGACAAATGGCGCGCACCTGATGTCCGGCCTCAGTGAGTGCAGACAGCAAATGTTGTCCAACTAATCCAGAAGCTCCGGTTACAAGTATCATAGTGCTGTCGCGGATGTCGGCATAAACTTACTGCATCACATTTTTAAATTGGTCGAGAAAGCGAACATCATTTTCAGAAAGTACACGAATATCTGTAATGCCATATTGCATCATGGTGGTTCTTTCAACACCCATGCCCCAGGCAAAGCCTGAATATTTTTCAGGGTCGATGCCACAATTACGTAATACATTCGGATGCACCATACCACAGCCAAGGATTTCGACCCAGCCGGTATGTTTACAAACATTACATCCTTTGCTGTCGCAGATAAAACAGCTTACATCCATTTCGGCACTGGGCTCGGTGAATGGAAAAAATGAAGGCCGAAAGCGTACTCGAACGCCAGCACCAAACATTTCTTTTACAAAATGATAGAGGGTTTGTTTGAGATCGGCGAAAGAAACTTTTTCATCAATATACAATCCTTCTATTTGATGGAAGAAGCAATGCGCGCGGGCTGATATGGTTTCGTTACGGTAAACACGTCCTGGAAAAATTTGACGGATAGGTAATTTTCCTTCCTTCATAACGCGAACCTGTACACTACTCGTATGTGTTCGTAATAGCCAATCGGGCTCTTTCGAAATATAAAAAGTGTCCTGCATGTCGCGGGCCGGATGATTTTCGGGCAAATTGAGGGCGGTAAAATTATGCCAGTCATC
>JBEISB010000063.1:0-10862 GCA_040375635.1 Chitinophagaceae bacterium
CATATCTATTTAGCGTCTATGGCTTCTTTTGAGACGAAGCAGGTAGATGAGCTACTTCGACAGTGCCGTGAAGCCAATTTGAATGCTTGCACGGGTACCTATACCCATAGTCATCCAACCTTTCGAACACTAGTAAGCCTGCAACCACAAGCCAGTATTATTGATCTACATCGTCAATATCCATTTCCGAACACAGCGTCTTGGAGATTGTTTTTATATGAAGACCTCGCCATCGTTCTCTCGCTGATACAAAGTGAAATTAAAAGAATATCAGCCACGTCGTTAGCTATGCTCAGAAACGAGACAGACCTTATCGACATTCACTTGGAGTTTACCAACGGACAAGCTGCTCATTTACAAATAAACCTAAGCGGGCATGCACAAAGTCATAAACTCTTTTTATACGAACGTGGGCGAAGGGTTTCGGTGGACTTTATAAAAAACAGCCTTCGAATTGGGCATCAGTCAGCTGCAGAGGAGCAACTTCAGCCCACTTGGCACAACCCTTATCGCACGCAACTACATGCCTTTTATCAATACATACATCATAAGGCACCTGCTTTGCTTAGCTTACAAACGGTGCATACTTTATTGAGTATCTTAACCCGTATTGAAGAAAAAATAAATTCATAAACTAGCATTTGTACTAAATCCACCGAATTGTCGTTTAAGAAAATTGTAACAAATGAAATCGATCATCTCACGGCTTATACTACTACTTATCATAGGCATCTCTTCGTGCAACATCATAAATCCGAAAGAAGATGTGCCTACCTATATCAAATTCGACAGTGTAAAAGTAGAGTCTGTGGTTCCGGCTATCCATGGTTCAGTATCTCATAAGATTACCGATGTTTGGGTTTACTACAATCGACAACTGTTAGGGGCTTATGAATTACCCGCTAGCGTTCCGATTTTAGCCTCTGGGCATGGACAAGTGCAACTCGTAGCCGGCATTTGGCAAGATGGCTTAAGTGGAATCCGCACCCGCTATCCATTTTATACGGTAGATACCGTAGACCTTGATGCTAGTCCCGGCAATACCTTTCATTATTCACCCACCTTTCGATACCGGACAACTGACACACCCGCGGTGAGTTATTTTATAGAAGACTTCGAGCAAGGCAATAGCCTGATTCCTCGCTATGGGGATACTAGTTTTGTAAAGACTAGCAATCCTGCCGATGTATTCGAAGGAAGTTGGTCGAGCAAATTAACCCTGAGCGATACCGACCGATATGGTGAAAGTTCTACCTTACAATCCTTTGCCTTTCCACCAACAAGACCCTGTTTCCTCGAATTTAATTATAAGAGTGACGTACCCTTTCAACTTGATGTGTATGTTACCACTCTCTCAGGCAATACATCTACCATTTCACTAACCGGCATTAACCCGAGTAACAAATGGAATAAACTCTATTTTAATTTTGGTGGCTTTGTGGCCACTTACCAAAATGCAAGCTTCCGATTTATCTTTCATGCTAACCTGCCGGCAAACAAAACAGAAGGTTCGGTATGGCTCGATAACTTTAAAATCATTCATTTCAATTAATGAGGAGAGAAGTTAAAACCGGAATTGCGTTATACATTGCGGCCGATTATCTGGCTGCTGTATGGACATGGTTTCTATTTTTATATTATCGTAAAATAAAAGCGGGGCTCATTGATACCGATGCCTTCCTGCAACAGATTTCGCAGAAAGATATTCTGATTGCCTTCCTCATTGTACCCGCAGCCTGGTTAATCCTTCATCTCTTCTCGGGCGCTTATTTTAATCCTTACCGCAAATCGCGATTCTTCGAGATCTATCGCACCTTGATTAGCTCCATCTTAGGTAGCTTACTTTTGTTTTTTGTATTTGTCCTCAACGATATACATCAAGACTATCGCTATTATTCTAAGTCGTTCTTCCTATTCATCTTACTACAGTTTATCGTCACTTCGCTGCATCGTATTTTAGTTTTAAAATATATCAAAAGCAAAATCAATCGTGGACAATTTGGATATAACACCTTGATTATCGGCGGCAATCAGCAGGCCATACAACTCTATAAAGACATAAGCAATAACCAAGTACATCTAGGGTATACATTCAAAGGATTTGTGTATGCCGACGATACCGGCAGTAATGGAATGAGTGCCTATCTTCCCAAATTAGGAAGCATAGATACTCTCGAAAAAATCATCGATGAATATGGCATCGAAGAAGTCATTATTGCTGTAGATACTTCCGAACATAATAAACTGCAGTACATACTTTCGCAATTGTCGCACCGCGAAATTATTATTCGCATTACCCCAGACTTATACGATATCATTTCAGGATCGGTGCGAACGAGCAATGTGTTTGGCGCCGTACTGATAGAAATATATCCTGAGCTAATGCCTGATTGGCAACGAGTGATTAAAAGAGCCCTAGATATTGTAGCCTCCATTTGCGTTATCATCTTATTATCGCCTTTGTATTTGCTCGCCGCTATCAAAGTAAAACTCTCATCGCAGGGCGCTATTTTCTATCGCCAATCAAGAATTGGATTACATGGAAAGCCCTTCACCATTTATAAATTTCGATCGATGGTTATGAATGCCGAACAAAATGGACCTTCTTTATCGAGCGAAAACGATCCGCGGATTACGGCTTGGGGTAAGGTGATGAGAAAGTGGAGAATCGACGAACTTCCTCAATTTTACAATGTACTCAAAGGCGAAATGTCGCTAGTAGGTCCACGTCCCGAGCGCAAATATTATATCGATATTATTTCGCAAACCCATCCGCATTACAAGTATTTACATAAAGTAAAACCAGGACTATCCTCATGGGGAATGGTGAAGTTTGGCTATGCCGAAAATACAGATCAGATGATAGAACGCATGCGCTATGATTTATTGTATATAAAAAATTGCTCGTTAGTTCTCGACTTCAAAATCATGATCTATACCATTTTAGTTATCTTGCAGGGCCGAGGCAAATAACTCATCCATGCAAAAAATATTTCTCTTCGCTGCGCTATGTTTCGCCAGCCTACCTGGCTTTTCGCAGTCTACTTACTTTCAACAATCCGTACAATACGATATTGATGTCACACTCGACGACCAGCAACACATCCTGCGTGCTTTCGAAAAAATAAAGTACAGCAACCTGTCGAAAGACACCCTACACGAAATCTATTTTCACCTCTGGCCCAATGCCTATAAAAACGACCGTAGTGCCTATACGGAGCAGGAAGTAGAAAATGGCAAAACCGACTTCTATTACAGCAAGGATAGTAGCAAAGGATTTATCGACAGTATAGATTTTCGGGTAAACAACGAAATGGTTGAAACGGGATATGTGAATGATCACGAAGACATTTTATTCGTTCGATTGAATGCGCCCCTTTTGCCCGGACAAAGCATAGAAATCAGCACACCTTTCCGAGTAAAAATCCCAACCTGCTTCTCGAGATTAGGACATACAGGGCAATCTTATCAAATTACGCAATGGTATCCGAAACCAGCCGTTTATGATACTAAAGGTTGGCATCCTATGCCCTATCTCAATCAAGGGGAATTTTATAGCGAGTATGGAAGCTTTATCGTGCGTATACATCTACCGGCAAATTATGTTGTAGCCGCTACTGGCGACTTGCAAGAAAAAGAAGAACAAGCGTTTTTAGAGACCCGCATTCATGACTCTATTGCCAAACAAAACAATACCCGAACCGGAAATAAAACCATTACCTACAAACAAGATCATGTGCATGATTTCGCCTGGATAGCTGATAAAGATTTTGAAATTGAAAAGCAAAGTATCACCTTAAGCTCTGGCCGTAAGGTAGATTGTGTTAGTTATTTTAAGCCAAGCAATGCCGTGTTGTACAAAGGGAGTAGTAAAATCATTGTACAAACTGTGCAGTACCTTTCGGATCATGTAGGCGAGTATCCCTATTCGCATGCGAGTGTTGCTGACGCCTCGCTTATTGCCGGCGATGGCATGGAATATCCCAATGTAGCCATATTAGGAAAAACAGGTTCGAGATCGATGTTGCAAACCGTCATCATTCACGAAGTAGGTCACAATTGGTTTTACGGATTACTAGGCAGCAACGAACGTGATCATGCATGGATGGATGAGGGCATGAACACCTTTTATGAGCAGGCTATTGATAAACACATTAAGGAGGGCGACAGTTTATTATCTAATAAAAGAGAATCCTTTTCAGAATCACTAAACGGAGCTTTTATCTATCAACTGATGGCAAAAGTTCATGAAGACCAACCCATCGATATCCATGCAGGCCTCTTTACCTCCATCAATTATGGAGCGATACCCTATCAAAAAACGGGAGCCATGATAAAGTATCTCCAAGCTTATTTAGGTAAAGACACCTTTGAAATCGTCATGAAAAAATATTTTCAAGATTGGCACTTCAAACATCCTTATCCCGAAGATTTTCGCAACGTAATCACTAAGATCAGTCATAAGTCATGCGATTGGTTTTTTGAAGATGGACTACAAACAAAAAAGACCATTGACTTTGCTATTGGCAGAATGCATACCGCTGCGGATGGCAATTCTATCGTTAAGATCAAGAACAGAACTTCGTTTCGTGGTCCTGTGGAAGTGTCTGCCTGCAAGGGTGATAGCGTATTGAGTGCACAGTGGATTGAATATCCTTATACTACCCCTGCTCAATTTTCGGCAGACGTAAAACAAAAAGCAAATGCATTCCGCATTGATCCCAATGAGAATATTCCAGAAATAAAACGAAGTAACAATACCTTACAGATCCATGCCCTTATCCAAAGATGGAAACCCGCTCTTCGACTCGGAACAAGCCTAGGCATTTCAACGAAACAAAAATCATACGTATTACCAGGCATGGGATACAATGCGTACGATGGATTTCAACTGGGTATGATATGGCATAACCTAGAACTCCCCAATCGAAAATTTCAATTTGCCCTGATGCCCTTGTATGCGTTAGATAGCAAAGAAATTACCGGCAGTGGATTTGTTTCGTATACAAGCTATCCATCATTTGCGAAGCATGTTATTTTCGGGATTGAGTCACGCAGTTATCATAACGCCGAAAGCCGTGTAAACATTACCCGTCCAATGTATACCCGTTATGTAAAAATGGCACCCTTTATTGAAATGGAATGGAAGCATACCGCACGTGCTCCGCAACGGAATCAATTAAAACTTCGCTACATCCATTTGCGACAGAATGCATTTTATTACACACTCAATAGCACGGATAGTTTGTTTAGACCAGCACTAAGCGGATACAGTAATCGTAGTTTTGGTCAAGCCCGATTTATTCATACCAACAAAAGAACCTTTAATCCGTTTGCGTATCAGTTGAATGTAGTTGGCAATCATCGTATGTTGAAAGTAAGTGCCGAAGGACAAGCCAAGATAGATTACCTCATGAAAGGCAAAGCCTTTTATGTAAGGGCATATGCAGGGAGTTATATCGATTGGGCATCGAGTACGCCTGTTTTTGCAGACAGAAATCAGTACTTGCAGACGAATAGCCGGGCTAACAACGACATACTATTCGATGAAATTTATATCGGACGTAACGAACAAGTGGGATGGATGTCGAAACAAATTTCTACCAATGAAGGCGGATTAAAAGTAGGCACTCCATTGCTGAGTACTCCCGTTGGACAAAGTAATCAATGGCTGAGCGCTCTGAATCTTAGAAGTGATTTACCGATTCGAATGCCGCTCAAGATTCAAGTCTTTTTTGATGCTGCCACCTTTGCGAATGCTAGACTTTTAAATAGCAGCGGAAATCGATACCTTTACGATGCAGGTTTAGAATGCCATTTATTTGGCGACATGTTAATTATCTATGCGCCTTTATTAATGAGTCCTGATTTGCGCGACTACACCAAAAGTGTGTACACCAAAAATCGCTTTGTCGAATCTATGAGTTTTAGTCTGAATCTTCACAAATTGAGTTGGTACAAAACACAAAACGTACTCGACTTGGTGAAGTTCTAATTAGAAATTAAATCCGATATGTGCTTGAACCATTTGGTTCTTCCATTCTTGTTTATCGCCAGTAATTGTAGACATATTGCTCATACTATTAATGCCAGAAATATATCGAAGTCCCGCATTGATTCGAATGGCACTTTGTCGAGATCCAAATTCAAACCATAAACCAGCCAGCAGATTAAAATTATTTTGCTTTACAATATCCTCACCACTACGAAGTAATTTATTTTGATCAATGGTAGACACACTTGCTGTATACTGAGGTCCGCCTTGTAACCACAAAAATTGCGTCAATTTTAGATTTACCAACAAAGGAATCGAGAGGGTTGAAAACTGAAAGGTCCCCTTTTTCAGAGAATCCGACAATTGGTTATAATACTGATTATACAAGCCATAAAAATCAGAATCTGTTGTGATATGTTGCTGCGACCAAACGCCTTCTAGTTGAATACCCAATCGGTTGGCATTAAAAAATATAAATAATCCGGCATGGGGGTCGGTGCTGAAATTATCCTTCCATTCTTTAGACACAAACTTATTAAAATTGAGTCCGGCTTTTGCCCCGAATCCGATATCCAATCCAAGGGCCTGTTTAGCCGACAATTCAAAACAAGCCACAAAGAGGGTAATAAAAATGAATAGTTTTCTCATATGGTAAAAATAAACATATTAATGGTATCATTTCGCTCAGCAAGCAAAGATTTCAATACCCCCCCTCGAAGCGAAAGGTGGCTAATTAATCACAAAGTATTCACGCTGGCCTAAAAATTCTTTACCCTGAAATACATTTGCCAAAACAAAAAACATGATTCTTTCCGATAAACGCATACTCGAAGAAATGGCTAGTGGCTCGATTCGCATAGTTCCGTAACTACGCGAGTGCTTGGGAAGTAATTCCTATGATGTGCATTTAGGTAAACATCTAGCCACATATACCGATAGAGAACTAGATGCTAAAAAGCACAATAAAATAGAACACTTCGATATACCCGAAGAAGGATTTGTATTGCAGCCTGGCGATTTTTATTTGGGTGTAACCGAAGAGTATACTGAAACCCATAACCATGTCCCTTTTTTAGAAGGCAAATCGAGTACAGGTCGCTTAGGAATTGATATCCACGCCACTGCTGGGAAAGGAGATGTAGGCTTTTGTGGAAATTGGACCCTTGAGATTTCTGTAAAACAGCCCGTTCGTGTGTATGCCGGTATGCCGATTGGTCAGCTCATCTATTTTCCTGTAGATGGAGAAATCGAAGTAAAATACAATAACAAAGCGGGCGCTAAATACAGTGGACAGCCCAATAAGCCCGTAGAAAGTATGATGTGGAAGAACAAGTTCTAATAGCCATCCATTTTTTTATAGGTACTTCGCAGCTTGCCTAGTACCTTTGTTGCACCTTAAAACGGATTCATGAAAACATCTAATCTTGTTGCTTTAGTGATTATTGCAGTTGCCCTAGCGGCGATTATCAGTATGGTAGGCGATTTTAGTAGTTATGAGACCTTCAGTACGGCCGAGGCGAAACCGGGCAAAGAATATCAGATTATTGCTAAACTCGATACCCTCGCCCACAAAATGGTATACGACCCCATCAAAGACCCCAACCACTTTAGCTTTTATGCGAAGGATGAATCTGGAAAGCTTTGTGAGGTTGTGTTCAACGGCACCAAACCGCAAGATTTTGAACGTAGCGAAAAGTTAACCATGACAGGTGTTATGCAAGACGGACAATTTCGTTGCAGTAAAATTCTTATGAAATGCCCTTCGAAATATAAGAATGATCAGGTTGTTACAGCGCAACCCGGTTAAGGGAACCCTTTAAAATATTATTGCTTGGATACTCAATTTTTACATGAATGGCAATGGCCCGGAAAGCTAGGCGAACTATTCACCCTCATCGCCTTTGTGGCGTCCTTATTATCTTCGGTATCCTATTTTTTGTCGGCCCGGCAAACAAATCTTACCGAAACAGATTCGTGGAAATCGCTAGGACGAAAAGCCTTTTACGTTCATATAGTGAGTGTTTTCTCTATTTTCATTACGCTGTTCATTATCATTTTTAATCATCGATTCGAATATCATTACGCTTGGTCACATTCGTCGAATGCCCTACCCTTTAAGTATTTATTATCTTGCTTTTGGGAAGGCCAAGAAGGGAGCTTTCTGCTTTGGACCACTTGGAATTGCCTCTTGAGTTTATTTGTAATGCGCAAACAAAGCAAGTGGGAGGCGCCAGTAATGAGTGTAGTTGCCTTAGCCCAAGGGGTATTATGCAGTATGCTAATGGGCTTATACTTTTTTGGCGAAAAAATTGGTAGCGATCCGTTTATCTTATTGCGCAATCAAATGGTAGGTGCCCCCATCTTTCAACAAGCCAATTATTTAGACTTTGTAAAAGATGGCAATGGCTTAAACCCTTTATTACAGAATTATTGGATGGTTATACATCCGCCTATTTTGTTTTGTGGTTTTGCTTCTACCCTATTCCCATTTGCTTATAGTGTGGCTGTTTTATGGAAGCGCGACTATACTGATTTTATTCAGCCTCTCCTCTGTTGGTCGCTGTTTAGTGCCATGATATTAGGTACAGGCATTATGATGGGCGGTGCTTGGGCCTATGAAAGTTTAAATTTTGGCGGTTATTGGGCTTGGGATCCGGTAGAAAATGCCTCTCTGGTACCGTGGATTGTAATGGTTGCCGGTTTGCACACCCTTATGATTTATAAAGCCAGTGCCTATTCGTTAAAATCTACAATCCTCTTTTTTATTCTGTCGTTTGCCTTGGTTTTATATTCAAGCTTCCTTACGCGCACAGGTATTTTAGGAGAAACTTCAGTCCATGCGTTTACTGGAGAAGGCAGTAGTTTGTTTTACCATTTACTGTTTTTTATGTTTTTATTTTTGGGTATTGCCTTGTACTTATTTATTACCCGATACACAACAGTACCCGATACAAAAAAAGAAGAGGAGGCTTTGAGTTCGCGTGAGTTTTGGATGTTTATTGGTGCTTTGGTGTTGATGATATCGGTTGTGCAAATTACGTATACCACTTCGATGCCGGTTTGGAATAAAATGTTTGGCACTAAAATGACCATCACCGACCCAGTAACGCATTACAATAAAATTCAGCTTTGGATTACCTTACTCGTCTTACTAGGAACCGGCACTGTTTACTACCTGAAGTTTAAGCAAAGCAATATGGCAGAGGCCCTAAAAAAATTAAGTCTGCCCTTTGCCCTTGCCATTCCGATTACCGCACTCATTGCTTATTTTCAATCGATTAGTGCTGTACCTATTCTTTGCTTACTATTTGCTGCTGCTTTTTCGGCATTGGCCAATTTATTATACCTAATTCGTACCATCGGCAAAAATTATATTAAGTGGGGCGGAACCATGGCGCATGTTGGTTTTAGCTTGATGATTGTCGGAATTATCCTGTCGTCTTTCAACAAGAAAGTAATTTCTGTGAATCGATTAGGGGTTGATTTTGATATGGGCAAAAAAACCGAAGCCGAAAACAAAAAAGAAAGTCGCGAGAACTTATTGCTTTTCCGCAATATGCCGGTAACGATGGCCGGATATACACTTACTTATTTAGGCGATACAGTAAATGGCCCGAATCATTATTATCGCATTCAATATCAAACCCGTAAAAATGATACGGGAGACATTAAAGAACAATTTGTGTTAGAACCGAATGCCCAGATTAACCCTAAAATGGGCTTGATTAGTAGTCCGGATACGAGACATTACCTAACCCACGATGTGTTTACTTATATCACCTCAACGGTAGACAAAACACAGCAAACTGACACTTCGGCCTTCACGACCAAAAAAATGAAGATTGGCGATACCGCCTTTTATGCGTCGGGCTATTTTATTTTTGAAGGATTTAATACGAAGGTTGTCAATAAAAACTATCAAGCCAAAGACGGAGACATAGCGGTTTCGGCCAAATTAACCCTATATAATTTACAAGGAAAGATGCAGGCCTCGGAGCCTGTTTATATAATTCGCCAGAACCAGGAAGTCTTTATTCCGGATACGATTACTGCCCATAATTTATATACTCGCCTGATAAAAATCTTACCGAATGAGAACGCTGCCCTCATAGAATATAAGCAGCCCCCGGCCATGAATGATTATGTTATCATGAAAGCCATCCTATTTCCATATATCAACGTCTTGTGGATTGGAACCATAATCATGATTCTTGGATTTGGGCTAAGCTTATTGAAGAGAATCACCACAAAATAGTTTTTTCAGAAATAATTTATATATTTACCTTGTTGAAAAGTTTATCATCGTTAGCTATGAACAGAATTATCGTAACAGCAATCTGCACCCTGCTGATTTTCAGTGGAACCTTATTTCATGCCTGTAAAAAAGACAAATGTGACCAGGTAAGTTGTGCCTTCGGTGGCGTATGTAAAGATGGAAGTTGCCTTTGCCAGACAGGATATGAAGGCGAGCATTGTGAAACCGTAACACGCGATAAATTTAAAGGTATCTGGAATGTAAATGAGGATGGTACCCTTTCGCCGGCAGCTCAGTATACGACCAGCATTGAAAATGGCCCCGCCATAAATCAGGTTATCATTAAAGATTTCCAAAATTTCTACCATGCAGAAACCGTGTTAGGAATTGCGTATAAAGATACCTTAACGATTCCGTTGCAGTATTTCAGTGATGGAAGCTCTGTGGAAGGCTGGGCTACGATTGTAGATACAAATCCTTTAAATCAGCACTATTATCAACATGCCGTGATGACAATGTATTACAAAGTAACCAATGCTATGGGTTCTGTTAACGAATACGGTACAGGAGGGGCAGGTCCTTCTATTTACTCTAAATAATTTCCGCTTAGCG
>JBEISB010000113.1:0-7427 GCA_040375635.1 Chitinophagaceae bacterium
CCTACATGCCCATTGAGTGAAAATGTTTGTCCAACCGTGCTCTCATGAAATGCATTCTGCGAAGGCATTCGATCTATGCGATGAATATATTCGGCATTCAGATTGTTTTGAGTTGAAGGATTGGTTCTTAGAAAACCAATAAGGGTTCGATTAGCAAAGGCTGATTTTGCTAATGAATCGCTTTGTCGATACCGAATTTGATTCAGATTTTCTTGCCATTGTGCACCCATTGTAAGTTTCGATAATTTATCAAATTGTCTTTCTAGCAATACCTGTGGTTGCAGAAAACTACTTTTAAAGGTGCTACCCGTTTGACGCATCCAATGGTTAATGGCCGACAAATGAAAACCATGCGAGCGCAAATCGATATCAGTAATTTGTTGCGTTCCGGTGTAGACTGCGCCACGAACAAAGGTTGCCAATTGATACTTCATTTTACCTAGGCCTTCTCTCGACATCGACAAGGCAATAGAACCCAGATGTTCATGTTGAACCGAAAAATCAGCATTCAAATTCCAATCGCGGGCAAACTCAAGATTCCGAAAACGTTCGAGAGGATTAAATCGATCTTGCACAAATTCATAATGGAGATCTTGTTGCCATTTCCATATTCGCTTAGCGCCCAAATAAGTTCCGTTATGAAAGGTAAGGGTAGTGGCAACGCCCTGATGGGTTTGATTATCACGAGTTGAAAAAGTATTTGGATCCTTATTACTCACAGCGGTTTCGATAAACAAGGATCGCGAGCTATCGATTTGCCAAGTTATACCCGCACTCATCATTTGTTGCTTCTTGGGAGTAACCATTAAAACAACAGGCTCATAATCGCCCTGCCGTTTCCCATCAAGCGGCGCGATCCAAGCATACACCCTGCCATTGGCTTCCGAAACCGACTGTTTATAATTACCATGTCCATCTCCCACATAGGTAAAACTCACACTATATTTTGCACTATCGCGTTGCGTAGAATATACATACACATCAGGATATACAACCGTGTTTACGAGCGTATCCGTTTTGCGATACAAGATTTTACTATTACTAAAGGTGTCTTGATATTGTGCACTGCTATAATACGCCTGTTGTATACTGTCGCCGATTGTCGATAAAAATTTAATTTTATTGGAATCCAAACTCTGCTGCACATTTTGGTTCTTTGCATCTTGATTTGAAAACATATTTAGATGTAGCTTGATTCCCGGTCGAATTTGCCATTCATCGGTAAGCACAAAAAGAGAATTTATATAGTTTCTGTCAGAAAATTCAAATTCTACTGCAATGCGCATATCCTTGGTAACGATACGACGAGGCATAAAGTGAATTTCGGCAGTATTGTAATCGATCGTATAATCATAATCTTCACCTCGCTTCAATAGAATACCATCAATAAAAACTTTTTCGGTACCGGCCAATACAATAAAGAATTGTTCGCCATTGGGACCCGTTAATTTATAAGGACCTTGATTGCCTTCTACTGCTGTGATGGTATTACGAGTAAATTTACCTTTAGCCAATGAGGCCGACACGCCCACTTTATTTTCACTGCGTTTTCCCGTTCGAAAGGAGGAAGAAAAAAATCCACCTTGCACCCGTTTGTAATAGTTCATAAAATACCCGGTAGGTTTATGCAGATCATAATCACCGGCAATGAGCGTACTTTTTTTTCGTTGCAGTTGAATAAACACCTTGTCAAATTCTTGCAATTGCTGGGTATTGCCTTCGGGCTGAAAGGGAATGGTATTATCGGTAATCGCTCCGGTAATCCGAATACTATCGCCTAAATCGCCCTGCATTTGTAAATTAAACTGCGAGTTAAGAACGATATCTTGGTTATTGCCGAACGATAGCATCCTTCCAAAGCTTCCGCCATATTGAACATTCCCAAAATCAGCAAAGGGAATATTGCCACTTGCCTGCGAGGCTTCATAATAATAGGGAATTACCGTTTGTACACTATCGAGCCGTTTAGGGTCTTTGTGAAAATATTGTCTGTAGAGAGGCTCGGGAAAAATGCGATAATGAATAGTAACACTGTCTATGGGCAGTGGTTGTCGAAACGTAATTTCCGCGCTGACTGCGTTTACCGAATACAAAGAAGTGTCTATTCCGTCGATATACCATGAACCCTGAACCATCGGAAGACTATCTAACACTTGAGTAACTAAAGAAGGCTGTATGTTACGCGTACGCATATTACTCAGTTTCATCTCCTGAGCCGGAAGACGAAGACAAGCAAACATGCCAATCAGGATAAGGATAAACTTTGCAGGTGACAAGTAAATACAAAACTGGTTAACGGATAAAAGTAAGCAATCTGTATGGGAAAGGACGAATTTTAGCTTACTCCCGATGCAGCGGTTAATTTTAGAGTCAAACAAAACACTTATCTTTATCACTTTCCTAGAGAAATGAAACAACGAAGCGGAAGTATATTGTATATGATTATCGGAAGCTTTTTCTTTCTGTCGATCCCCTTATTGTTCTCTCCGCATTCCCTATTACACACACAAGACATTTCGCATCCTTTTTTTTTAAAAGAACTCCTAGCTTATTTACTCGTACTTCTGTTTTTTTATGCCAACTACTATTATTTCTTCCCCCGATATTATTTAGAAAAGAAGTTCATTCAATACACAATTGTATTGCTTATAGGTATGCTCATATGCACCTTTTTACCCTCTCTGCTTATTTTTCAGCAATGGATATCCGACCAGCCTGTATCAGCCAATGGCATCAACGTAAATCCCTACTTATATGAAATCAATCGTAGCTTTTTTCTGTTTGGGAGCAGTGCTTTTGCATCGATTGCCTTTCGCATGAGTGGACATCTGAAGCAAATGCAGAAAGATAAAATCAATGCAGAGTTATCATACCTGAAGGCACAGATAAATCCCCATTTTTTATTTAATACACTCAATAGTATTTATTCCTTGGCCATTGTCAAATCAGACCTAACCCCAACATCCATAGTTAAACTTTCGGGCATGATGCGATATGCGATTAGCGAAACAGCTGATAAATTTGTGCCCCTCGAAAAAGAGATGAACTATATTAATAGTTATATCGATTTACAAAAGATGCGACTAGGCGAAACCGCCTTCGTTAACTATGCCTTTAATGGCAGTGTAGAAGGGAAAGTTATAGCTCCCCTCGTACTCATTCCTTTTATTGAAAATGCCTTTAAACACGGAGTAAACCCCGAAGAAACATCGCAGATAGATATTCAAATTAGTGTCTCAGAAAGCACCTTATATTTACATGTTTTCAACCTAAAAGTTCCGCATCGCATAGACCGCGAATCTCAATCGGGTATTGGATTAGAGAATGGTCGACATCAACTCAATTACCTATATCCTAAAAAACATGAATTAAAGATTGATAATAATAATTTTAGTTTTACCGTAAATCTAAAACTCAGTATCGTATGATGAAAGCCATAGCTCTAGACGACGAACCCCTTGCCTTACAGGTTATTGAATCATTCTGTAACGGAAGCGACAAAGTGCAGTTAATGAAAACCTTCCTGAAACCAAACGATGCGCAACGATATATCGAGAATTTTCCGGTAGATTTATTGTTTTTAGACATCCAAATGCCTTCCGTATCAGGTATCGATTTTTTTAAATCCCTGAAACGAGATGTGATGGTGATCTTTACCACAGCCCATAGTGAGTATGCGATTGAGGGTTTTAATTTAAATGCGGTCGACTATCTGCTCAAACCCTTTACGCAAGAACGATTTCAACAAGCCCTTCAAAAAGCCTTTGAATTCTATAATTACAGCAATAATGCCGGGGTAACGAAACAACCTTATATCTACATCCGAGCCGATTATAGTTTATTGAAGATAGACTTACAAGATATTATCTATATCGAAGGTCTCAATGATTATCTGCGCATCCATCTTCGCAATCAAAAACCAGTGGTAGCTCGGATGACATTGAAAGCTTTGTACGAAAAGTTACCCGCTCAAGACTTTTTAAGGGTGCATCGTTCGTATATCGTTTCTATACTTTCTATTCTAAAAATCAGTGGTAAAGTTGTTCATATCAAAGTAAACGACCAAGTTATTCCCCTTCAAATTGGTAAGAGTTATGAAGAGGATGTATACAGGGTATGTAAAATGTAGGTTTCGCCCAACAAGCATGGTCTAGCTGAATTGACCTCAGAAAAAGTACTTTTTATCCTGAAATAGGTAACAATTCCTTAATAATTGCAGTTTCTTTGTCATTAAGGCTCGAAACTTACATCCTTACCGGGTTGAAAGCATATCAGCCAACTGAATATCGAAAAACAATACAGACACAAAACGCTTATTATGACCAACAAATTTATTCGTACTATTTTCTTTTGTCTGCTTGCCAGTCTATCTATTCATGCACAGCAGTACAATGGGTATACCTTATACAGTTTGCAAAATTCTAGTACAGCAGCCCTCATGGACACCAATCAGGTAACTTATAAAACCTGGTCGGGCTTATCGGCTCAAACCGGATACTCATCGTACCTCGAACCGGGTGGCAGTTTAGTAAGAGCTGCCAAAGCCAGTGGGGTATCATTTTCGGGTGGTCCTATTTGTGGAAAGGTGCAACGTCATGATTATGCCGGTAATTTGATTTGGGATTATACCTATTCAACAACCGACTATTGTACCCATCATGATATTTGCCCAATGCCCAACGGCAATGTATTGGTCATTGCTTACGAAAGAAAAACGGCTGCTCAAGTAACCGCAGTGGGTGGAACCAGCGCGATCGAAATGTGGCCTGACAAAATTGTAGAAATTCAACCCACCGGTGCTACCACAGGGAATGTAGTTTGGGAATGGCATGCATGGGATCACTTGATGCAGGGGAAAGACAATACCAAGCCGAATTATGTAGACACCTCGGCTATGAAAGATCATCCCGAAGCGCTAGATATCAATTGCAAGCAAGCCAAAGACTGGCTACATATGAATGGGGTAGACTATAATCCGATTACCGATCAGGTAGCCTTTAGTTCGCACAATATGAACGAATGGTATATTATAGACCATAGCACAACTACGGCCGAGGCAGCCTCTCATAGTGGAGGTAATTCAGGAAAAGGAGGTGATATCCTATATCGCTGGGGAAGCCCAGCTAATTACCATGCTGCAGGCACACAAATCTTAAAAGTAACCCACGATGCACACTGGATTCCGGAGGGTGTTCCTAATGCCGGCAGATTAGTAGGTTTCAATAATCAGGGGGTCTCTACCACTGCATCTTGCGTAGATCAGGTAAACTTACCTAGCAATGGATACTTGTTTAACAAAACAGCAGGACAAGCTTATGGTCCTACTACCTACGATGCGCGTCATGCCGTTAATGGATACAGCAGCAATATGGGCAACTCACATCAACTACCCAATGGCAATATGCTGGTTTGTGTAGCCACGGCCGGAAAGGTATACGAAATCAATGCTGCCGGCACTCAACTCTGGTCAAAAACATTTACCGGATCAGTACCACAAGCTTTTAAGTATGATAGCTGCTATATCTTCAACACACCACCTGCCATCCCTAACATTAGCGCAAGTGCCACCACCTTAACATCAACTGCGGCTACAACCTATCAATGGTATCTCAATGGCGTACTCATCAGCGGCGCAAACAGTCAAACGTACACTCCAACAAGTAGTGGTATTTATGTAGTTAGAATTACCGATGCGAATGGATGTGTATACCGCTATTCACCAGGATTCTCGTTTACCTATGTAGCAGCTGGTATTGCAGAAACTAATTTATCGGCGCAGGTTAATTTTTATCCTAATCCTTCGCATGGCATAATAGAAATGAATGATAATGGTCAATTAGGACAATCATTTACCGTGAGTGTGTATGATTTACATGGCAACATGCTATTGAATTTCCACAATCAATTTGTCTACGATATGAGTTCTTTAACCAATGGTATATATACAGCCGTTGTGCGCTCTGCGAAAGGAATAGCGACACAAAAAATCAGCATCCAAAAATAATTCAACATGAAAAAAATAATACTCCTTACCCTAGCCTCGCTGATATGCCAATTCAGCTTTGGCAAAATAGTGATGTTTAGCGTAGACATGAGCGGACAAGTAAAAAGTGCCAATGGAATTCATGTGATGGGAGACTTCCAGGCATTAGCCGGATTTGGCCCGGATTGGACACCCAATACTTGTAACATGTTGCAAGATGTGCTAGATACGAATCTATATCACTATACGGTTGACATACCCGCATTGGCAAAATATGATTATAAATTTATCAATGGCGATCAATCGTACGAAGTAGAGGTGATTCCTTTAGCATCCCAGGTTGGCTATAATTTTGATGATAATCGTTGGGTATATGTAGACTCTATCAATACCGACACCTTAAAGCTTCCAGCCTTTGTATTTGGCGCCAATTGTGCACAGGGTATGAATATGATTCGCTTTAAAGTAGATATGACAACTCAGGCGTTTACAGCAGCCGGCGTACATGTGGCAGGTAGCTTTCAGGGTAACGACCCTACAACCACACGCATGTATAGCTTTGGTAATAATGTATACGAAATCATTGCTTATATGACGGCCGGTTCTACCTATACGTACAAATACTATTCGGGAAATACCAGCAGTGATTCGGAAACAGTACCATCAGGATGTTCAACAGGTGGAGATCGCACCCATGCATTAACCATAGATACTGTTTTGGATAATGTATGTTTCTCGAGCTGCAGCACTTGTTATCCCACTAGTGTTACTCATCAGTTATCTGCTGAACCCCTACAAATCAGTCCGAATCCTGCCACAGAAACCGTGAGTATCCGATTTGCTAATCACCTTCAGCATTCTCTCGAACTAATAGATTGCACCGGACGTATCATACGCTCGATCTCAGCGATACAAGAAAAGCAATTTCAGCTGCACAGAGATAATCTTCTCAGTGGCATGTATCTGATGCGCATTATCGATTCGGGAGGCAATATCCAAACCGAAAAACTCATTTTCGAATAACCTCAAAGCGTTACCTTTTCGGTAACGTTTTTTTTCTCATTCCCTTTTGAATATGAAAATTGATTACCATGAAATTTAAATCCATCATACTATCCGCTGGCATACTCTTAGCCACTTTTCAACTGCAAGCCCAAGGGTTTTACGATACAGGCAGCATTCAAAAAATAGAAATCACCTTTCTGCAAGCGAATTGGGATTATCAGATGGATACAGCTAAAATTGGCAGCGAAGGATATTTAATGGCATCCGCTATCGCGATTAATGGTGCCACCTTAGACAGTGTTGGTGTTCGATATAAAGGCAATAGCTCGTACGATTCGAGTAAAATAAAAAATCCATTGCATATTCAACTTGATGAATACAAATCTCAAAAATACAATGGTGTTACCGACATCAAATTAAGCAACTGCTATGCCGACCC
>JBEISB010000233.1:0-2698 GCA_040375635.1 Chitinophagaceae bacterium
CATTAACTTTTCTACGATAGGTATATCTGCTGCGGCCCAGTCTAAATAAACGATTTCATCTTTTGGGAGCCATTTGTAATCAATATGCTCATGCAGTATTACTGTCTTGTCTGCACAAATACAAATATAACTATGCATAGTGAGTGCAAAATCAGGGTATTGATGATAGACTGTCAAAAATTCATTTTGTATTTCTATACGCATACTCAATTCTTCGCGTATTTCTCGCTGCAATGCCTCAGTTCTCGTTTCGGCTTCTTCTATTTTGCCTCCCGGGAATTCGTATTTTTCCGAAATATATGGGTACTTATTTTTATTTCGCTGCACACATAATATTTGATTTTCAAATAAGATGATTGCGGCTACGACTTCAACTTGTTTCATGATTAATTAGGCGGTATTACATCAATTTTGCTCTCAGGCTTATTTACTATTTCTTCATTCAGGCAACAAGATAAAAATATTTACCCAAACCAACTCCAAAAAACCGAATCCCCTCCAAAACGCTTGATTTTTCAATCTTTTACAACCTAAAAAAATTTCCGTCCTTTTTTTTCTGTCTTCAATAGAGTATATCTATGCTAACATGACCTGTGATAGAAATTGCTAGTGTAAATTTGGCCCATTAAAAACAAATGCTATTATGGAAAACGAAAATAAACCAGGCGAACCCGCTAAATGTCCGTTTACAGGAAATATGTCCAAACTAAGTGCCGGCACGGGTACTCGTAATCATCATTGGTGGCCCCACTTATTAAACCTAAGCGTGCTTCGACAACATTCTTCATTGTCGAACCCGATGGATAATTCTTTCGATTATAAAAAAGAATTTCTAAGTCTTGATTTGGCGGCCCTCAAAAAAGATATTGAAGAGGTGATGACGCAATCGCAAGACTGGTGGCCCGCCGATTATGGTCATTACGGTCCTTTCTTTATCCGTATGGCCTGGCATAGTGCCGGAACCTACCGAACAACTGATGGTAGAGGTGGGGCAGGAGCGGGTACCCAACGCTTCGAACCCCTTAACAGCTGGCCCGATAATACCAATTTAGATAAAGCCCGCTTGCTATTATGGCCTATTAAACAGAAGTACGGAAATAAAATTTCTTGGGCCGATTTGATGATACTAGCCGGAAATTGCGCCTTAGAATCTATGGGCTTTACAACATTTGGCTTTGCAGGCGGACGGAATGATGTTTGGGAAGCTGCCGAAGATATCTACTGGGGTTCCGAATCGAAATGGCTCGATGATAAACGGTATGCTGGCGACCGCGAATTAGAAAATCCCTTGGCCGCCGTGCAAATGGGTCTTATATATGTAAATCCAGAAGGACCTAATGGCAACCCCGACCCATTGGCCGCCGCCCGCGATATACGCGAGACGTTTAAGCGCATGGCGATGAATGACGAAGAGACTGTGGCCCTTATTGCTGGCGGACATACTTTCGGAAAAACCCATGGCGCCGCCGATCCCGGAAAATATGTTGGCCCCGAACCCGCTGCCGCGGCTATCGAAAACCAAACGCTCGGATGGAAAAATACCTTCGGAACCGGTGCCGGAAAAGATACTATTACCAGCGGTTTAGAAGGTGCCTGGACTGCCACCCCAACGAAATGGAGCAATAACTACTTCGAAAATTTATTTAACTACGAATGGGAACTAACGAAAAGTCCGGCAGGTGCTCAACAATGGAAACCCAAAGGCAATGCAGGGGCCGATACTGTTCCTGATGCCCACGATGCCAATGTAAAGCACGCCCCCATGATGCTAACTACCGATTTAGCCCTGCGTGTAGATCCGGCATATGAAAAAATATCAAGGCGTTTTTACGAAAATCCCGATCAGTTTGCCGATGCCTTTGCTCGCGCTTGGTTTAAGTTAACGCATCGTGACATGGGACCTATTTCTCGATATCTGGGTTCAGAAGTGCCCAAAGAGGTATTGCTATGGCAAGATCCTATTCCTGCGCCTAACTATACAAGCTTGTCGTCATCTGACTTATCGACACTGAAGCAACTTATTTTACAATCCGGACTCTCGATCGCTGAATTAGTAAGTTCGGCCTGGGCCTCGGCTTCTACCTTTAGAGGTTCCGATAAACGAGGAGGTGCCAATGGGGCTCGCATTCAATTAGCCCCTCAAAAATATTGGGAGGTTAACCAGCCGGCTCAACTGTCTCGTGTACTCGATGTACTTAGCGACATGCAACAAAAATATAAAACCGCAGACGGTAAGTCTATTTCTATGGCCGACCTGATTGTTTTCGGGGGCTCTGTGGCTATAGAACAGGCGGCTTCTTTAGCAGGTTATACGGTGCATGTGCCCTTTACCCCAGGTCGTGCTGATGCCTTAGCTGAACATACCGATATTGAATCATTTTCTGTATTGGAACCCATGGCCGATGGTTTTAGAAATTATATTAAAAGCAAATACGCTACTGTGGCCGAGCAGTTGCTGGTAGACAAGTCGCAGTTGCTTACACTTCATGCCACGGAAATGACTGCATTGATTGGGTGTATGCGTGTATTAAATACCAACTTCGATCAATCGAAACAAGGTGTTTTTACGCATCGTCCCGGTATCTTGAGTAACGACTTCTTTGTGAATCTCCTCAGTATGGGCACGCAATGGAAAGCCAGCGAAACCGCTACGGGTATTTACGAAGGTTATGATAGAAAAAGTGGTGACTTACAATGG
>JBEISB010000125.1:0-6763 GCA_040375635.1 Chitinophagaceae bacterium
CCTGCTGTCGATTATAAAACACTGGTAAAAAACGGCGCTCCCATTATTGATGTGCGAACCCAAGCCGAATATCAACAAGGACATATAAAAGGATCTATTAATATTCCGCTCAATGAACTCCCTCAACAATTACATCAAGTAAAAAAAGATCGTCCAATAATTACTTGTTGTGCCTCCGGCATGCGCAGTGCACAAGCGCGTCGTATCCTCATGTCGAAGGGATTTTCGGAAGTCTATAATGGTGGCGGTTGGACGACTGTACAAAATAAAATAGCCTAAGATGAAAGATAGACTCTTACACGACTGGACATTCATACGACTCCTCTATCTCGCCATAGGCATCATGGTAATGATACAAACGTTTGCCGTGAAAGAATGGATCGGCTTTTTGTTTGGCGCCTATTTTGCCTCCATGGGACTCTTTCGTTTTGGCTGTGCGGCCGGAAACTGCTACACGCCATCGTTGCCCTTAACGCCCCATCAAAAACCTGTAACCCAAGATATTATTTACGAAGAAATAAAACCTTAATTATGGCTAGCTTTAATGATCTCATCAAGTCTGATAAAATGGTACTCATCGATTTTTCTGCCGAATGGTGCGGCCCTTGTAAAATGATGAAACCGATTCTCGAAGAACTCAAAAAGAAAATAGTGCTCAGGCAACGATTATCAAAATCGATGTCGATAAAAATCCGGGGGTAGCCCAATCCTATCAAATACAAGGGGTGCCCACGCTGATGCTATTTAAAGCGGGACAAGTCGTATGGCGACAATCAGGAGTATTGCCGGTAAAACAACTCGAACAAATCATTTTACAACATTCATAATATAACAAAATGCAAGAACCTCACTATTACGACGTAACTGTTACTTGGCAACACGACCGGAAAGGGATAATGCAATCTGATACATTACCCAATACCATCGAAGTGGCTACCCCACCCGAATTTACAAAAGGCATGCCCGGCATTTGGTCGCCCGAACATTTGTTGGTAGCTGCGGTCAATAGTTGTCTTATGACTACTTTCTTAGCCATAGCCGAAAACTCGAGGTTGGCTTTTTGTCGTTTACGTCCAAAGCGATTGGCAAGGTCGAAGTTGTAGATGGCAAATACCTGATTAGTGAAATCAATTTATTTCCAAAGATCATCATTAGTAACGAAAAAGACCGCGAACGAGCCGAACGCATTCTGCAAAAATCAGAAGCTAATTGTCTCATTTCAAATTCGGTGAAGTCTAGCATTCATATGGAAACCGATATCGAAGTAGTAACACCCGATGCCGTGTAAATAACATTTACCGCAGTTATAAGATCGTAAACTTACCATACTGCATTCGTCCTTCCTGATTCGAAATGGTAAAATAATAAACGCCTTGCTTACGAAGCCGATAAGTGAAATGCTGTTCGTTATTTGTAAGTACAAACTGATCGATACATGTTCCGGTCATCTCAAAAATCTTCATCGTCATTTTGGATTCACTATGCAAATGCCCTGTAAATTGTATATCGCCATCACTGGGATTAGGATAATAGCTTAATCCCATCGCGTCTACAGACTCTGATAATCCTGTGTTTACTTGTATGCAATGACCGGGAATATTGACGTCTAGCCATTGTAGTCGCACAGCAATCCAATGTTTCAAAGTATCTAATTCGGCAGCATAGGTTGTAGCAATGGCGTTTACTTCCGGAGCCGGACCACTATATCCCAACAAAGGCCACTTCTGAAAATGCCGCTCTTGGGCATGTGCCACACGCTGCCCCACACTGTCGATATAGGCAAACAAATAGGTAGTATCTAATATACCGCTCCTATATGCATTGTAGGCACAGCGCAGCTCGTTAGCAAAATTGGTGTCTTGTAACAGTCGAATATAATACCCACACGAATAATTATCGGTGGGATAATCATTAATATGATGCGCCCAACCCGATCCATCGTTCTGATCAAATAACGGCCCTGTAGCTAAGGTCTTCCAGGCCCAATCAAAATCCCAAACCGGACCGGCCTTTAACTTGCCTCCATCTGTAAGTTTCTCTTTATGAAAAAACACACTTTTCTTAAAACCATCATTACTGCGCGCTAACTCATTCACGATAAAATAATCAATAAACGAGGGCACATCCAAGTATTTCCGATATCCCATTGCGCTATCTGCAAAATTTGGACTGTACAAAGCCGTTTCGAGGGTATCGATAAAGGAGGCGATATATGTTTTTTGGACCGGTAGTATCGAATCGGGCTTGGGATATTCGTATACAAAATGAACATCAAAACCCGGATGATCGATGGGCGAATAATTCGATTGAAAACTATTGAATGAATTCCAATAATTCTGTTGCAAAATATAACCTCCACTTAAAGCAACACCAATAGTGTCTGCTGAAGTAAGTTTTGAAATATGCACCCGATTATTGCCTTGTTTTATTTTTTCACTCAACACATAAATACCTTTGTATATGCTGTCTATAAGGACTTCACACAAATGGGTACGCGGGCTATAATGCCCCATCTCTTTAAAGAGCTGATAGGCTAAAGTATTTCGTACCAGCGAACGGTCGTTATAATTTGAAATTAATACCCAATCATTCTCGGCAGGCATCCCTAATAACGACACATTATTATTGGCTCCGGTGACAGTGCGCGTTTCAAAACCATAAGGATGTTGCGGATATCCGGCCGAACTCGCTCCCCTGATTTCAATTCCGATATTTCCATGATAAATATTAGCATTGTCGGTCAGGTGAGTCATATTCCCCAAGCCGGCATACTTAATATCCATCAGACAATTAATTTTATTGCCTTCTACGATGGTTTGTCCTTGCGTATTGATCAACACCAAAGGAAGCTCGGTGCTATCTACCTTTACGGTGCCTAAATCTTGTACACACAATTGATACGAGCCCAGACTACTGCCATAACCCCATACTTGTATATAAATGGTTTGTCCGGGTGTTAGCTCCGATAAAATCAGCCTAGAAAAATAACCATTGCCATTATCATCATCGCATCCTATAACATGCAGACTATTACAATCACTTCCAGCCCAAGCGGCTAATCCCGTATCGTTAATGGTTCCGCTATCTGTCGACAAACTGATATTGCCCGAAGGCGGTACCACAAGCGAGTACCATACATCAGCCGCTTGATAACTCGCACAGCCCGGATTCAAGCCCGACCCCGGATACGCTGTATTGTCTCCATTGACACACTGCCCCGTATCGATGGGTATTGCCAAGCACGGATGTAAGCCGACTAAACTGCTTGCCGAATTACAATTACCTAAGGTGTCGAATACAAGTCCAACAAGCGGTGTAGGACCATCATGATATAACAAATGAAAATTAGCATCGTATAGTTGATACATATTTTCATTTTCGTAAGCGCCCGAACTATATACCAAGGCCAGCGAGTCGCCATTGCAAACCAAAAAGGTATCAGCACTTCCAAAGTTCAAGGCGGCATAGCTTCCTACTAAATTGTTGTTTACATATACCTTTAGTTGCCCGCCATTCCAACCATCTCCATAACTGTCGTGCATGCTTAAATGATAATAACAACATTGTGCATTCGCGGCATTAACCATAATGATGAGCATCAGCAGACAAATAAATTGTCGGTATAGTTTTCGAAGTAAACCAGAATTGGGTTGCATATAAGTTGTATTACAATGGCAAGTTGTCGATTTATACCGAAACTAAGGCATAAATCAGCTAAACTTTTACGGACTCTCTTTGGCGTGCCCCGTCCATCCCCTTTTGGTTTTTTATAACACACCTACGTTTCGCCAGGGCCGTGCTATTCGCTGCAAGTCCTCCTCGCCTATCGGACTCGTGCGGGCTTTACGCTACTATCCCTCACGCACCCAACGCCGAATCAAGATGATTTCTATCAGCACGATTCGTTTCCTAATGAGCAAACTAGAGATTACCTTCGAGTTTCTATGATTACCTTAAAAAATATTCAAACCGAAGTAGATGCTTCGTTTTTATACGCTGTACTTGCCGAGCACGAAGAAGACCCAATCGTTGCCGATGTATTTACCCAAATGAGTGAAATCGAAAAGTCTCATGCCTTAGCCTTTCTCGCCAAACACTTTCCCGATCAACCCCTGTTGCCAACGCCCTCTTCACGCGCTCGCATCCTCAAACAGATAGGCCGTGTTATGGGTTACGATTATATTTTGGGTGTCTTACTCGATACCGAAAAAAGTATTTCATCTTCGGTAGCCGGCGCCCGTCTTCGTACCCAAAGCAAAACTTCGGTTTCTGATACAGCGCATGTTACCATCTTGCGTAATATTCTCAATCAAAGTGGTAAAGTATCGGGCAGTAATTGGGCCCGTTTCGAAAAACGTCATCGATCGGTTGGGGGCAATGCTTTGCGAGCGGCGGTACTGGGTGGCAACGATGGATTGGTTTCTAATTTTAGTTTGGTGATGGGCATTGCCGGTGCTACCAATGGCAAAAGCGAAGTCCTACTTGCAGGCATAGCCGGTTTGCTAGCCGGCGCATTATCTATGGCCCTCGGCGAATGGATATCGGTTAAAAGTTCGCAAGAGTTATACGAAAACCAAATGCAACTCGAAATGGAAGAACTCGAAACCAATCCCGAAGGCGAAGAAAGAGAGTTGACCCTTATTTATATCACCAAAGGTATTCCCGAAGCACAAGCCCGTCAAATGGCAGCCGATGTAATTCAAAACAAGGAGCATGCCCACGAAATATTAATTAAAGAAGAGTTGGGCATCAATGCCGAAGAGCTCAAAGGCTCGGCCATGGAAGCCGCCCTCGCCTCTTTCTTTTTGTTTGCCATAGGTGCCATCATTCCTGTAATCCCATTCTTTTTTACAGGAGGCACGCAGGCTATTGTTTTCAGTACCCTGTTGAGTGCTGGCGGATTATTTCTTATTGGCTCGGCCATTACGCTATTCACCGGAAAAAGTATCTGGTACTCTGGCATGCGTCAAGTCGTATTTGGATTGATGGCCGCAGCTATCACTTTTGGCATTGGTAAATTGATCGGGGTTTCTATTTCCGGATAAAGATTTTGTTTTTTATGCCTCAATGCTTACAACATCGTTCGTTACCATGTAGCTTCCTTGATTTTCTTCTTAACTTTTCATCATTCTTTACCCATTTATAAAACATTATGACTGCCGCACATTATCATTTATTGTTTAATCACCTACCCATATTATTTCCTTTTGTGGGATGGATAACTCTAGCCGGAGGACTCATTCTCCGCAATGAAACGGTAAAACGTACCGGATTGTTTATTCTTATTGCAGGCGCCGCCACGGCTTTCTTAGCCAATGCTACCGGCGATAAGGCCGAGCATGCAATCGGGCATCTGGTTGGTGTTAGCCGTCATCTCATACACGAACACGAAGAGATGGCAGAAACTTTTTCTTTACTCTGTTATGGCTTGGGCATCTTGTCATGCCTTGCCTTTTGGGCTAGCCTTACAGAAAAATCATGGCGACATATTGTAAACCTCATGATATTAGTCTTCGGAATCGTGTGGATGTTTTTTGCCCAGAAGACAGGCAGCAGTGGCGGCGAAATTCGTCACCCCGAAATAAGAAATGAAGCTCCATTGCAAAGCGATTCATCGACAGAGTCTGCCGAACACGAATAGTTTTCGAATACGATTTGAAAAAAGTCGCCTGCTGCTATGCTGTATTTGAATGTCAAATAGTATTAGAGACAGGTTAACCCCCAAATAATTGTTTAAAAAATATTGTAACGACTAACATACTTTTGTGTGTGCTCGTCATTAGCATGAAACAAAAGTTAAACTAATTTTTATGAAATCTAAATTGATCCTTATCGCTTTGTTACTGGTAGCGGCATTCCAGAGCAACGCGCAAATTCTTTGCAATGCCACTTTTACGTATACTACCTCTCCAACCGGACAGGTTGCGTTTACAGGTAGTACCCCGGCCACAAGCTCTCAGGTATACACTTGGTACTTTGGTAACGGAACAACCGGAACAGGTGTAAACGCAACATCTACCTACAATGTGCCTGGAACTTACAATGTGTGCTTAGTTGTGCAAGACACTTCTGCTTTCAGTCCTTGTATCGACTCTAGCTGTACGACAATCACCTTCGGAGGTGGATTGCCATGCAGTGCATCCTTTACCGCATTGCCCGACACTATGGGAGGTGTTCCTGCTAACAACTACTATTTCTACAGCACAAGCACCGGTACTGGCTTAACCTATATCTGGAACTGGGGCGATGGTAGTCCTAACAGCACAGGCGCTAATCCTACACATGCCTTTCCTGCAGCGGGAAGCTACAACGTTTGTTTGTATATAGACAACGGAAGTGGTTGCACCGATTCGACCTGCTCTATGATCAATACTGCCACTGGGACTTGTTACGCCTCTTACTATTCTGCACCCGATAACTCAGCAGGAGCTCCCGCCTATACGTATAACTTTACCAATACAAGTTCAGGAACTGGCTTAACCTATATCTGGAGTTGGGGTGATGGCACAGGGAACAGTACTGCAGCTAATCCTACGCATACCTTCCCTGCAGCGGGCACTTATAATGTTTGTCTTACCGTATTTAGCAGCACAACCGGTTGCATGGATTCATTCTGCGTAGCCTTAAACACCAACCCAAGCAGTGCTTGTAATGCTAATTTCTATGTATTTCAAGATACGGCTGCAGGTCCTCATAATTATATAGGAATTAACATGAGTTCTGGTCCTGCCTCAGCTTATACATTTACTTGGAGTTGGGGCGA